>DKYC01000069.1:14118-47464 GCA_002492295.1 Lachnospiraceae bacterium UBA7110 | reverse complement strand
ATTGATACAAATGCCCAGCATGAACTCATTGATAAGACATTGAAAGAAATAGGTGATAGCACATGGCTAAGCTAGTTTCCAAGACGTATGCGCAGGCGTTGTTTGAACTTGCCGTGGAAGAAGATAAGACAGCACCCTTTTTGGAGGAGACGGCAGGGCTTCTTGAGGTTATCCGCACGAACGCGGAGTTCGGACAGTTTATGAACCACCCGAAAATTCCGAAGGAGAGTAAAATCGAAGTGGTAAAGAACGTGTTCGACGGCAAGCTTAGTAAAGAGCTGGTCGGTTTTCTTGTGACGATTGTCGAGAAGGACCGTTATGCTGAAATTGAAGGTATTCTTGGCGACTTTATCGCGGCAGTGAAGGAATACAACCACATCGGCACGGCTTATGTCACAACAGCCATTGCGTTAAATAATCAGGAAAAACAGGATATTGAGAGCCGTTTACTGGCTACCACCAAATACAAGACTATCGAGTGCGTCTATGATGTGGACGAGACTCTGATAGGCGGTATGGTAATTCAGATGGGTGACAGGGTTGTGGACAGCAGTATTCGGACGAAGTTGGATAAGCTGCAGCGTGAGCTGCTTGCAATTCAGTTATAAAAAATAAATAGAAAGGTGCAGATCCATTATGAATTTAAGACCAGAAGAAATCAGTTCTGTGATTAAGGATCAGATTAAGAGATATGCCGCTGATTTGGAAGTATCAGAAGTCGGTACGGTTATTCAGGTGGCAGATGGTATTGCACGTGTACATGGACTGGAAAAAGCAATGCAGGGCGAGCTTCTTGAGTTCCCCGGCGAGGTTTACGGCATGGTCATGAACCTTGAGGAGGACAATGTAGGTGCTGTTTTGCTTGGAAGCTCCAGAAACATCAATGAGGGCGATACCGTAAAGACGACAAACCGCGTTGTGGAGGTTCCTGTAGGCGACGCAATGCTTGGCCGTGTAGTCAATGCTCTTGGTCAGCCGATTGACGGCAAAGGTCCTATCGCGACTACCAAATATCGTCAGATTGAACGAGTGGCATCAGGTGTTATTACAAGAAAAGGCGTGGATACGCCGATGCAGACCGGTATCAAGGCAATTGATGCGATGGTTCCCATTGGAAGAGGACAGCGTGAGCTGATTATCGGTGACAGACAGACAGGTAAGACTGCGATTGCCATCGATACCATTATCAACCAAAAGGGACAGAACATGAAGTGTATCTATGTTGCAATCGGTCAGAAGGCTTCGACCGTTGCAAGCATTGTGAAGACATTGGAGGAGTTTGGCGCAATGTCTTATACGACAATTGTTGCCGCTACGGCGAGTGAGCTTGCTCCATTACAGTATATCGCACCGTATTCGGGGTGTGCGATTGGTGAGGAATGGATGGAGAACGGTGAGGACGTGCTGATTATTTATGATGATTTGAGTAAGCACGCGGTTGCATACCGTACACTCTCATTGCTCTTAAAGCGTCCGCCCGGGCGTGAGGCGTTCCCCGGAGACGTATTTTATCTGCACTCAAGACTGCTTGAGCGTGCGTGCCGCATGAATGATGAGTACGGCGGAGGTTCCATCACGGCTTTGCCGATTATCGAGACACAGGCGGGTGATGTTTCCGCATATATTCCGACGAACGTAATTTCGATTACAGACGGTCAGATTTATTTGGAGACAGAGATGTTTAACTCCGGTTTCAGACCGGCTGTTAATGCAGGTCTTTCTGTTTCCCGAGTTGGTGGTTCCGCTCAGATTAAGGCGATGAAGAAGATTGCAGGTCCGATTCGTACAGAGCTTGCCCAGTACAGGGAGCTTGCATCGTTTGCACAGTTTGGTTCGGACCTTGACCCGGATACCAAGGAACGTTTGGAGCAGGGTGCAAGAATTAAGGAAATCTTGAAGCAGCCGCAGTATAAGCCAATGGCGGTGGAGTATCAGGTTATTATTTTGTTCGTAGCGACCAAGAAGTATCTGCTTGATGTGCCTGTCAGCGAGATTACAAGATTCGAGGCAGAGCTGTTTGAGTTCCTTGATACAAAGTATCCGCAGGTGCCTAAGGCAATCAGGGAAGAAAAGGTTATCTCAGATGATACCGAGAAAACGCTTGTAGCAGCAATTGAAGAGTTCAAAGGACGTTTCCAATAAAGAAGGGGGGACTGAATATTTATGGCCTCAATGAGAGATATCAAAAGGCGTAAAGGCTCCGTACAGAGTACGCAGCAGATTACAAAGGCCATGAAGCTTGTTTCCACCGTCAAACTGCAAAGAGCGAAGGGACGTGCGGAGAAGTCTAAGACATACTTTAAATGTATGTATGATACGGTGGTTTCCATGCTTTCCAAGGCAGGGGATATTAATCATCCGTTCTTAAAGCAGAATGTCTCTCCCAAAAAAGCGGTCATTGTGATTACCGGAAACAGGGGACTTGCAGGAGGTTACAATTCCAATATTATCAAGCTTGTCAGGGATAATGACTGGAATAAGGATGATTTGATTATTTACCCAATCGGAAGTAAAGGACGGGATACCTTTGCAAGGCTTGGCTATGAGGTTGGAAACGACTACTCGGCAGCGATTGAAGAGCCTATTTATGCAGACGCGATGACAATCAGCAATCAGGTGCTGAGTGATTTTTCAAGCGGCAAGGTAGGTGAGATTTACATTGTTTACACGGGCTTTAAAAACACCGTGACGCATATTCCGACCCGGTTAAAGCTGCTTCCGATTAAGATTGAGGATGAGCGCAGCGCTGATGATAAGGCAGTGCTTGATTTTGAGCCTGAGACGGAGGAAGCGATTGATTTGATTATCCCGAAGTATATCACGAGCCTGATATACGGGGCGATGGTTGAGTCGGTTGCGAGTGAGAACGGCGCAAGAATGCAGGCAATGGATAATGCGACCAACAATGCGGACGAGATTATTTCAAATCTGTCGCTGTTATACAACCGAGCGCGTCAGAGTGCGATTACGCAGGAATTAACAGAGATTATTGCAGGTGCTCAGGCGATATCATAAAAACGAAAAAATAATAAATATAGAGAGAGGAAACAAAGAAATGGCAGATAAGATAATTGGTAAAGTTACCCAGATTATCGGTGCGGTTCTTGATGTAAAGTTTAGTGAGGGACAGCTTCCCGAGCTGAATGACGCGGTTAAGATTACAAGAAGTGACGGCACGGAGCTGACAATCGAAGTTGCGCAGCATTTGGGTGACGATACGGTAAGATGTATCGCCATGGGACCGACGGACGGACTGGTAAGAGGAATGGACGCTGTTTCGACAGGCGCGCCGATTACGGTTCCTGTTGGTGAGAGTACGCTGGGACGTATGTTCAACGTACTTGGCGAACCGATAGATAACAAACCTGCTCCCAAGGCACAGGGCTATGAGCCGATTCACAGACCTGCGCCGACATTTGAGGAACAGGCGACATCAACAGAAATGCTTGAGACAGGTATCAAGGTTGTTGACCTGCTCTGTCCTTATCAGAGAGGTGGTAAGATTGGTCTGTTCGGCGGTGCCGGTGTAGGAAAGACGGTGCTGATTCAGGAGCTGATTACAAATATTGCGAATGAGCATGACGGTTATTCAGTATTTACGGGCGTTGGCGAGCGTACAAGAGAGGGTAATGACCTTTATAATGAAATGACGGAGTCCGGCGTTATCAGCAAGACGGCGATGGTATTCGGACAGATGAACGAGCCGCCCGGGGCGAGAATGCGAGTTGGCTTGACGGGACTTACGATGGCGGAGTATTTCCGTGATAAGGGCGGAAAGGACGTGCTTCTTTTCATTGATAATATTTTCCGTTTTACGCAGGCTGGTTCTGAGGTTTCGGCGCTGCTTGGACGTGTGCCTTCTGCCGTAGGTTATCAGCCGACGCTGCAGACGGAGATGGGTGCTTTGCAGGAGCGTATCACTTCGACAAAGAATGGTTCGATTACATCCGTACAGGCTGTTTATGTGCCTGCCGATGACTTGACGGACCCTGCTCCGGCGACGACGTTTGCGCATTTGGACGCAACGACTGTGCTTTCGCGTTCTATCGTGGAGCTTGGTATTTATCCTGCGGTTGACCCGCTTGAGTCTACATCAAGAATCCTTGACCCGCGTATCGTAGGTCAGGAGCATTATGAAGTAGCCCGCGGCGTACAGCAGGTGCTTCAGAAATATAAGGAATTACAGGATATTATCGCTATCCTCGGTATGGACGAGTTGTCTGAGGAGGATAAGATTACGGTAAACCGTGCGAGAAAAATCCAAAGATTTTTGTCACAGCCGTTCCATGTAGCGGAGCAGTTTACGGGTATGCCGGGTAAGTATGTACCGATTGCGGAGACAATCAGGGGCTTTAAGGAAATCATGGAAGGAAAGCATGACAACATTCCTGAAGGACATTTCTTAAATGCCGGAACAATTGATGACGTAGTGGCTAGGGCGTAAAAATTACGCCCGGGAAGAACGCAGGAAAAGGCGTTCTTCCTGATATTTTCAAGAGTTACGAAAATGGAGGTGCTGCTATGGCAGAAAAGTTCAAGCTTACAATTGTGACACCGGACCGTGAATTTTTTAACGACGAAGCGGAGATGGTGGAATTCAATACAACGGAGGGCGAAATCGGCGTCTATGTGGGTCATGCACCCTTGACGGTGATTGTAAAGCCCGGTATTCTCACGATAACACAGGGTGAGAATGTGCGCAATGCGGCGCTTCATGCCGGTTTTGTGCAGATTCTTCCGGAGGAGATTACAATCCTTGCGGAGATTATCGAGTGGCCCGAGGAGATTGACAGGCAGCGTGCTGAGGAGGCGAAGCAGCGTGCTGAGGGCAGGATTGCGGAGCACAGTGCGAATATTGACCTTGACAGGGCGCAGGCTGCGCTGATGAGGGCGGTTGCACGTATTAATGCTGCTGCATTGAAATAAGGAATATTGACTTTTGCAAGAGCCACTGTCTGAGGGGACTTAGACGGTGGCTTTTACAAACCGACAGGGAGGGACGCTATGAAAATTTGTGGAAAGGTTATAACAATATCAGTGTCGGCGCTGATACTTACTGTACTGATGGCTTTTGCAGTGCCTTCCAGTGGCATTACGGTAAAAGCAAGGGAGACACATCATATTACCGCAAAAGCTGCAGCGGGGGGAGGCATTACGGATGAAGGAACGCTTAATGTGATGGAAGGGGACGACAAAACCTACCACATTTATCCCGATGCGGGTCATAGGGTAAATTATGTTACGGTTGACGGACAAAATATCGGGGCTGTTACAGAATACACGTTTCATGACGTAAAAAGAAATCATGAAATATATGTTTATTTCATAACCGGTTCTGCACAGGAACAAAATGTCGTAAACAGGAAAAATCTGTCAGTTTTGGGTAGTTTTTCCCTAAAAAACGGTTCCGGTTCGTATGTGCCGAACACAAAGGTGACGGTTGACGCCGGAACGGTACCGGGATTTCGCTTTGCAGGATGGCTTGCCTCGGACGGGAGGATTTATCCTTCAGCGGTGACGGCAATCACTATGCCAAAATACGATTTGATTTTGTATGCAAACTGGGTTGCAGAAGGTATGAATGGCGCGTTGAGTCAGATTGCAACGACAAACCTGAAAGGTGAACAGGCATACGGGTGGGCGGCAATAACGGAGAAGCTCGCAACTTTTACGGCGAAAGATTTGCAAAACGGTTCAGGTAATACAATGAATATGAGTATCGGCGGCTTTAACTGCTATGTGGATGCGGCGGCAATTGCTGTTTTGAATGCAAGACCGGGTATGGCTCTGAATATTTCGTACGGAACGGATGCAAGCTTTACGTTCTATGGCGATATGGATAACTCTCTGTTTCTCGGAACGGAGCTTAGCTATACATGTACAACGAAATCAACGGGCGCGGTGCATGAAAAGGAAATTGACTTTGCCGAGCCAGGGGCAATCGGTACGGCGGTTACGGCAAATGTGCTTTTGCCGGAGGCGGCTGTGGGCCAGGCGGCGTATGTGTATCTTGTTGACGCAAACGGAAACGAAGCGTTGTATCTTCCGGCGGTTGTTGACGGGGGAAACAGGGTGAGTGTACCGCTGGCGGCAAAGGTTGACTTTCGGATAAAATATTAATTACGAACGAATAATCAGGGAAATGCATATGATAATCATAAAAACGAGGAGCTCGAATAATGGATTATTATAAAGCATTTCCTTTTTATATGGGATATCGTGATACGCCCTACAATGAAATGCCCTATGGTGCCATGCCGAATAATGTCGCTTCAAATAATGGTGGGCTATATCAGGGTTACGGGCAGTGGGGAGCGCAACCTGCCCAGCAGTCCGCGGGACAGCCGATGATGCTTCCGGAGGACAGAATACTGGAGGATATGGAGTATTTGCAGCAGATGTATCCGACTTACGCGAAAAATTACCAGAGCGTGATTAGCAGTGTGGCTGACAAGATGGATTACGAGGGCAGCTTTATCTATGACCAGTATCCTGACAAGTTGAGCATACAGCGCATGGTTTCAAGCGTGATGACCGTGATTAAGACAAACGAGGACAAGGAGAACAAAGGCAGACAAACGCAGGATACGGAAACGGAAATGAATCCGGATGTGCTTGTGACTGCCGATACACTGACGGAGCGTGCACCGTGGAGCGAGAAGGAGCCGTGGATACGGGAGCTCGTCACGGTTCTGATGTATTATGAGATTCTTGGGCGCAGGAAGCGCAGGCAGAAGAAATATTGGGGTATGTCGATTTAGGTACGAAAACTACACTGGCTTGGATATGGCTGGTGTAGTTTTTTATTTTGCAAGCATTTTTTGACGTGGAAATAAAAATGCTTGCAAAATCTTTTTTAGGGAAATATAATGTCTCTAAGAGCGCAAAAGACAGCAAAATCAGTGCTTTTTTACAGGGAGGATAAAACATATGTTTGGAAGGCTGAGAGGAATGCAGGAGCAAAAGGCGGCGCAAAAACGTGATGAAAATCATTTTAGCAGAATGCTTACGGGGATTACGAAAGAGCAGTTTGGTTTGGAAATCGGACCGTCGCTTCGTCCCTGCGCGCCGAAGAGTGAGGGGTATCATGTAGAAATCGTAGACTGGTTAAGCCGGGAGGCATTGGTTGAAAAGTATCAGGATATGGGACTTGACACAAGCCGGATTGAGGAAGTGGATTATATATGGGACGGGCGTTCATATGCGCAGGTAACGGGAAAATGCGGCAGCTATGACTATATCATTGCGTCCCATGTGATTGAACATGTGCCGGATTTTATCGGATTTTTGAAGGACTGCTCCAGTATGCTCAAGCCGAACGGGATTTTGTCGCTTGCCGTGCCGGACAAGCGGTTTACACTGGACCATTTCCGCATGGTAACGACGACCGGAAAGGTTATTAATGACTACCTTTCCAATGAGCAGTATGGTTCGATGGGAGCGCTGACGGATTACTGGAACCATGTCATTCGCAGAGACGGGCTGGATTCATGGCCAAGAACACAGGATAAAAAAATCAAAAAAGAATATGTGTTTATCCATGACGAGGAATTTAACCGTAAAAACTATCAGGAAAGCGTCGGGGTAAAGGGCATCCGTGATTTTCACCAGAATGTCTTTACGCCGGCGTCGTTTGAGCTGCTCATTTATGAGCTGTGGGAGTATGACCTGATTGATTTAAAAATAGAGACCTTGTATGACACGACGGCGGAGGAGTTCATCGTGTCAATGCGAAAAGCGCGGCAGCGTCCTGTAATGAAGGACGAGGAGCGCATGGAGCTGATACGCAAGGTGTCCCGTGAAAATGTAGTGGATTGAGAATATAAATCATTTTAAAAAGTAAAGACTGATACGAAAGATTTATCCGGTTTGATAAGTGATAGGGGATTTTGATAATTCTGCGTTTGTGGGATATACTAACATGGAGAAACCGAAGTTTATTTCTACAAAGCAGAATTTAGCGGACTTGGGGGATTAAAATCCCATGAATGGAAAAAGTTGACATAATTATATTAAAAAAGGATTAATTTCATTGACGAACCGCTATCGAAAAGGGTATAATAAAAACACCGTGCAGCCGGGGCGGTAGCGGTGCCCTGTACCATCAATCCGCTATAGTTGGGGTGATGGACGGCATGAGGGTCTGCGCTGGTGCAGCTGCCCTTTATAAGCGGCGTTGAAGTTTGGGTCTTACGCAATATGTGCCATCGAACCGTGTCAGGATAGGAATATAGCAGCACTAAGGTGGATTTCGTATGTGCCGTGAGGGTGTCTGGCGGAGCAGGCTGTAAAGGTAACGTGCATGGGCATAGGGCTCGAAGCCGTCCGCGCGGTATGACAAACAATTATCCTGATAATTGCCTGTCACGGAAAAAGGGTTAAGTAAGTAATTTTTAACAAAGGGGAGAAGAATCATGAAGAGAATGAACATGAAAAAAGGCATGGCTTTATTCTTGGCAATGGCTTTGGCAATGTCTGCCATGACGGCATGCGGAAGTAAAACCGATGATAAAGAGCCTGCAACGGAAATTGATTTTAATGACATGGGAAATAAGGCAGACGAAACTGAGGCACAGACACAGGAGGAGACTACAGACAGTTCTGCCGAGGAGGAAACCCGTGAGGGGATGTACCGCAGCGAGATTACGAACGAGTGGATTGACGAGAGCTTAAAGGATCAGCGCCCGATGGCGATTATGGTAGATAATGAATCGACCGCACTTCCGCACTACGGTATGACGGAGGCGGATGTGGTATATGAGATTATGAACAGTACCGCGAACGGCAGGATTACGCGTTTCATGGCAATTGTAAAAGACTGGGGCAAGATTGAACAGTTCGGAAGTATCCGAAGCACAAGACCGACAAACATTATGCTTGCGGCAGAGTGGAATGCAGTGCTTTGCCACGACGGCGGTCCGTTCTATATTGATGATTGGATTGCAAAGAAATATTCCGCAAATTTCAGCGGCGGCTTTACGCGTGTGAATAACGGGAAATCAAGAGAGTTCACGGAATATGTCTGCACAGGTGATTTGGACAAGAAGTTCAGCAGTTCAAATTACAGTACGGAGTACAATGAATACTATCCCGGACAGCATTATTTCTTCTCGGATACGGAGATTGACCTGTCGGATATTGGAGAGGCGGTTGACTGCACGGAAATCGAGCTTCCGTTCCCGCACAACAGTTCAAGACTGGAGTATAATAGCGAGACTGGGACGTATGATTATTTCGAGTATGGAAAAGCGCACACAGACCCGCAGCACGGAAATGCGCAGCTCACATTTAAGAATTTGCTGATACAGGATACGACGTTTTCACAGCTTGACGAGAACGGATATCTGATTTACAATGCGATTGATTCCGGACGCGACGCGTATTTTATCACGAACGGAAAAGCGATTGAAGTAACCTGGATTAAGGCGGGCGAGAGCGAGCCGACAATCTATTTAAATAAGCAGACAGGTGAGCAGATTGAGCTAAATACAGGAAAAACGTATGTTGCATTGGTTCCTTCCGATTCATGGAACGATGTTGTAATGAAGTAATAGGAAACGAGGTTAACGGATACTCTGAACAGAGGAGTATCCGTTTTCGTTATGTATATATATTGAGTATGGGGTGCGCAGACAGATCCGGGGCGGATACCGATATTGGCTTTTCATCGCCGAAATAATGCGATTACCAAACAAATACCATGTACAAATGCGAAAAAAGTTGGTACAATAATTTTTGAATTGAGTACAAAGGAGAACAGATTACATGGAAATGGATATCAATATGGCCTTTGCGGTTCTCGGAATCGGCATTACAAAGGATGAAAACTTAATCCGCAGCGCATACCGTATGGCGCTGCCTGCAAATAACCCTGAGGAAAACCCTGAGGGTTTTAAGTCGTTGCGGGAGGCATATGAGAACGCGCTTGCATACAGCCGTACACCGGATGAAGAACAGGGACAGATTACGGCGGAGATGATTGATACAAGTACACCGATGGGGGCATTCCGGGCGAGGCTTGACGATATTTACAAAAGTATTTCCGCCCGCATCAATCCGGCATCGTGGGAGGAGCTTTTAAAGGATGAGGTGTTTGAGGGACTTGACAGTTTTGATGAGGCGAAGTGGGCGCTTTTTATCTATTTGGCGGAAAACTACAGGATTACGCATGAAACATATGTTATGCTGGATGAATATTTTCATATAAGGGAAAATGAACAGGAGTTCAAGGAGCATCTTCCGGTTGGCTTTGTGGATTTCATGATATCGAATATCAGCAATCCCAATGGCGGCTATTCTTACAGTTGGATGCGTATGCTTAAAGGTGCGGATGATGCGGATTATGATACGTTTTTTAATTATATTTACGAGCTCGGCGGTGAGCTTAACAATGCGGAGAGTACGCGCGTGGGCGATTTAGTCAAAGCGATTGACGCACTCGGAATCTGGCATCCTCACTATGCGATTGACAAGGCGGAATATCTGCGCAGGTCGGGACATGTGGATGAGGCGCTGGAAATCGTGACCGGGCTTTTGGACAACGAGGAATACCATGATGATTTGCATGTGCAGATGGTTTGCGGTTCCCTGCTTTGGGGGATGGATAAAGAGGAAGAAGCATACAAGGCACTATGCCGGAGTCTGGAGATTAACGGGGAAAACTATACGGGAAATAAATATGCGGCTTTTTATGAGTTAAAGCATGGCGAAATACGCGAGGCGCTAAAGCATATTTATGCTATTCGTAATCTGAGCGATGACGAGGATCTGAACGAGGCGGCGGATAAGGCGGAAAAAGAATTTATTGCGCTTTGCGAGCGCGATATGCGCGAAGGTTCGATTGATCCGGAAGATGTGCGTCTGCTTGTGTATGCGTACGGTTATCAGGATCAGCCGGATAAAGCGATTGCGGCAATTCAATCGAATCCTTCTTATGAAAATGAGATTAAGGGATATCACATGCTGCTTTCCTATATGTATAAGCAGAAGAAAGATTATGTGAAGGCGGCGGAGCATGGAGAGAAAAGGCTTGCGGTCATTCAGGGAAAGCTTGCGGATCTGGAGGCGGGGAGACCGCTTCCGGAGGATGATACAAAGGAGTCGCTTGAGCGCAGTCTCTCTGATGCGTATCTGCAGCTTGGACTGATGCAGATGATCCGTGCAAAGGACGCGCAGACAATCGAGGAACGTTATGATTTATATAAACAGGCGATTCCAAAGTTTATAGACGCGCAGGCTGCGGCATCCGATAATGTGACCGCGGCGCTAAATCTTGCGTATTCGTATTCGGAGACGAAGCAGTATCAGAAGGCGTATGATGTCTACGAAATGCTGATTAAGGATCTTGGCGCGCAGAACGGGCTCCTTTTCTTAAAACAGCGCATATGCTATGAAATGGGAAATGCACAGGAGGTTATTGACCTGTTTTACCAGCTTTTGGACGCAGGCGCACAGGAGGCGGGAATTTATGAATATACCGCGCGCGTTTTTTTGGATTACAGGCAGTTGGAGGATGCGGAGGACATCTTTAACCGGGCTCAGGCTGCGGAAGTGACAAGCTTTGGACTTCGTGCACTGAAGCTTGTGTATGATTATTATGCGAAGCCGGACAGTGCGGATATCGGTATTCTCAACAGGGAGATTGACAACATGCTTGTGGAGGGCGAGCGGGATGCGGAGGACCTTTATATCCGTGATTATCTCGCGGAGCTGTATTATATGAAGGCGATGTGCGTGGCGCAGTTTAAGCAGAATAAGATACCGCATTTAAAGAGTGCAATTGAGGTCAATGACCGTGCAAAGTATCATATGGCTTTGGCTGCATGTTATGCGGAACAGGATAAGCCGCATGATGCGTTGCAGGAATATGTATATATTGAAACTTTTTTCGTGCCGGATACAGAGCTTTATATTAAAATGGCGGAACGTTACCATGAAATGAATGACATTGATACGGCATGTAAATACATACAGAAGGCAATTGAACTTACGCCGGACCGTCCGGGGATTTACAAGGTTGCCGCGCGGGCATATGATGACATGGCTGTCCGGCGCAGGTCTTTGTACAATGATTCGATTGCGTTTTGGAGACGGTATATCAGTTCGGAGCCGGAGGACGCGGACTTTGCATATTACCGCTGCGGCTGTGCACTGATGCAGCTGGGCAAATATGAGGAAGCGATTGCGGAGCTTGAGAAAGGGTATGAGATTGCGGACGAGAACGCAAAATATGACATTAGTGTCAGCTTAGGAAAAGCATATGGCGGACTGGGACAATTTGGCAAGGGTGCGGAATATATTGAGGAAGCGCTGCAGACGCTCAAGGAGAAGGAACGGGGCGAGCGGTATGCATATACGGCGACGCTTGCGCTGAGTCATACTTATATGAAGCTTGGCAGGTTTGAGGATGCGGAGAAACTTTTGCGGGAAAGCTTAAGGTATTATGATTCGGAGCGGAAGTCCCATATGGTGCGGGAGCTGAAAAATATTTACGTTTCCGTGGGCGAGTATGATAAAGCGCTGCATATTTTAAGGAGTTATACGGAGCTTTTTGACGACGCGTACAACGTCTATCTGCAGCTTTACGTGCGGCATAGGGCGTGCACTACGGTGAAGGAAAAGAAATCAATTTTAAAGGAAGTCAAGAAGGCACTGCATAAATATAATACATATGATTTGCGCGAACTTTACGCGGACATCCTTGCGTACGATTTTTTGATGATAAAGGAAGCAATTCCTGTAGAGGAAAAGCTGATTACTTATACGTCATCCGACCATAAGGAAATTGACTGGGAGGACAGCAACGGCTGTGTGCTGGAATTAATCCGCTTTTATAAATTCTTAAAACGTGAGAAGGAAGCAGAGCGCTACAGGCAGCTTTTTGAGAATGCACTTTATCAATATATGGGCTGTTCGGGCGAGGAGGCTTATGACCGTTTCATCGAGAGCAATCCGACGGCAAAGCTGGATAATCTGACGCTGATTGTCGACTTTTTGGCGATTACGGGGCAGATTCGCCTTGCTGAAAAGTATGCCGCGATGATGGAAGGATGTGTGATGTGTTCCTTCTGCAACTATATGGGGTGCTGTGACCGGCTTGAAGCGATTGGGATTCTTCATGAAGCAAAGGGCGAAATGGAGCGCGCGTACGAATACTTTGAGAAGGCGGTTGCGGAGCGCAGTTACTATAAGGGGCACGCGATGTACCGTCTGATGACAAGGAAGAAGTAAGGGCAAGGATTTAAACATAGAAAGTGAAACATAGAAAGGATATGTGTAAAAACATGATAATAGGAATTGATTTGGGAACGACGAACAGTCTTTGCGCATATTACAGCGATGACGGGGCAAAAATTATTCCGAACCGCCTCGGAAAGCCGCTGACGCCGTCAGTTGTTAGTGTTGACGAACAGGGGATTGTCTCTGTCGGCGAGACGGCGCGGGAATACGGGCTGCTGCATCCGGACAGGGCGGCGGATGTGTTTAAACGTTTTATGGGTACGGATAAAAAGTACAGCCTGGGTGACCATACATATAATGCGGAGGAGCTTTCGGCGTTTGTGCTGCGTGCATTGAAGGAGGATGCGGAGACATATTTAAAGGAGGAAATTACGGAGGCTGTTATTAGCGTGCCGGCGTACTTTGATGATAAGCGCAGAAAGGCGACGAAGCGAGCGGGTGAGCTTGCGGGGCTTAAAGTGGAGCGGATTATCAGCGAGCCGACTGCCGCGGCGATTGCGTATGGGTTATATGAAAAAAGGGCGAATACGCGTTTTTTGGTATTTGACCTGGGCGGTGGTACGTTTGATGTGTCCATTTTGGAACTGTTTGAGAATATTTTGGAGGTGCGTGCGGTTGCAGGGGATAATTATTTAGGAGGCGAAGATTTTACAGATCTTTTGGTAAACGAATTTTTGGAGAAAAATGAAATACCTTTGGATGCGCTCACGCTCCGGGAGCTTGGAAGGCTTCATAATGCGGCTGAGATTGCAAAACGCGAGTTTACGGACAAGGATGAGGTCAGCATTGTGTTCCCGTATCAGGGTGGGGATAAGGAGCTTCGTATTTCGCTTAAGGACTATGAGGTGCTTTGTGAGCCATTGCTTGAGAAAATCAGAAAGCCTGTTCAGCGGAGTTTATCGGATGCGCATATTAAGCTTTCGGATATTGACGAGGTTGTGCTTGTGGGCGGGGCGACAAAGCTTTCCACGGTGCATAATTTTATTGTAAAGCTGTTTCGCAAATTCCCGGATACGTCGATTAATCCGGATGAGGCGGTGGCGCTTGGCGCTGCTATCCAGGCGGCGATGAAGGAGCGCAACGAGGCGGTAAAGGAAGTAATTCTTACGGATGTGTGTTCGTTTACGCTTGGCACGGAGATTTCAGTAGAGCGCGCAAACGGGACGTATGAGGCGGGGCATTTTATGCCGATTATTGACAGGAATACGGTCATTCCGGCGAGCCGCACGGAGCGCGTCTATACGCTGCATGATAATCAGGAGAGCATCCGCGTGAATGTTTTGCAGGGAGAGAGTCGTTTTGCACAGAATAATCTGCTGCTTGGCAGTATGACGGTGCGTGTGCCAAAGAACGCCGCAGGTGAGGAAGCGGTGGACATTACGTATACGTACGATATCAACTCGCTTTTGGAAGTGCAGGTGAAGGTCATTTCCACGGGTGAGGTGAAGAAGCAGATTATCAAGGGTAAGAGCAACGAGATGTCCGAGGAAGAGGTGCAGCAGCGCATGGAGGAGCTTTCGTATCTGAAAGTGCATCCGCGTGACCAGGAGGAGAACAGACTGCTTTTGCTCAAGGGCGAGCGGCTTTATGAGGAGAGCACGGGCGATGCGCGTGTTATGATTGATATGTGGCTTCGGAAGTTTGAGGAGGCGCTTAATTCACGCAACCGTGAGCATATTGAAGATGCGAGGCGGGAACTGAAGGAACAGCTTGCTGATTTGGAAAATTCGCTGATTTAACCGGTATATTACAGCTGCCTGGTAAAGAAATGCACTTGAATGATGCGTGCGTTTCGGCGTTTGGAAAGAATACTTTACTGTTAAAAGAAACAAACTTCCAGCATGGGAATTGTAGAGATTTCATATATATTTTAAATTGTATAAAAAATATACAATATTCCCTTGAATAACAAAAAATATTGTGATATAAATAGGATAACAAAAGCAAAATCACTTGTTTTTTGTGCAAATTGTGTAAAGAAGGGGGAACCGGTTATGGAATTTCTTGATCAAAAGGGAGCCGCTCGGCTTGTGAGCGAATATATGGAAAGGGAAATGCTGGAGTGCAGAAGAATGACAGAACGGGAACTCACGGGAAACGGCATTAAACCCGAGGCAAAGGAGGCATTTAACAGGAAGCCTTATTATAACACAGGGAATATAAACTTGAAATGCCGTCCTGTACTGCGGTAGGGATTTGCATGGAAAATGAGAACATCTCTTAAATCCGGAATGTGGATTTAGGAGATGTTTTTTTGCTGGGAAATAAAAATTTGGAAAAAGTGCAACCTTTTGAAAAAATATAGTCTCTATTGGATTATAAGGCATAAGGACTGTTGACTTATGGGATAGCTGATTATATGCTAAAAGCATTGATAAATATGCTTAAAGATGATATACTACTGCTATGTTTTTATGAATGGCAGTAACAACGATGGGTTTATTAACTGCATATGAAAACAAAAATAAGGCACTTTTTTATACGGATAAGATGGAATTAAGGCTGAGGGGAGGGTAGAATACGGAAGTTTTTTGGACCATTGGTATAAAAAATAAGATAAAACATAAAGGAGGACATATCAAATGAAAAGAATGAAAAAGTGTGCAAAAACAGCCATATGTATGGCATTAAGTATGGCAATGCTGTTTATGGACATGGGCATGCCTGTGTCGGCGGCGGAATATCCGCAGGAGGAAATACAGCAGGAGACATACGAGAAGCAGGATGAAAACTCTGTGGAGGAGGGCAGCGCCGGGACGGAGGCAGCGGAGCCTGCCATAACGCAGGAAAAGACAGAAGAGACAGAATCGGTGTCTGTGGAGGAAACAGGTGCGAATGAGGACGGGGAAGTATCGGATGCAGCAGGGGAAACAGTAACAGAGCAAATGCCGGCGGAGACAATGCCGGCGGAGACACAACCGGAATCAGAGCAGGGAACTGTAGAAACGCAGACAGAGGAAAGCAGTACAGAGGCTGTGGCAGAGTCCGAACCTGAAACCGAAACGAAAACAGAAGAGATGCAGACAGAGGTAAACAGTGCGGAGACAATGCCAGCAGAATCCGAACCTGAAACACAAATCGAAGAAATACAGACAGAGGAAAGCAGTCTGGAAAACGTGACAGAATCAGAATCTGAATCAGAGATGCAGAACGTGGAAAGTGTGAACGCGGCGTTTTCTGATACGGATATCGCGCATGGGGAATATAAGGAAAATGGGAATGACATTACATGGACAATCAGTGCGGATGGAAAACTGACGGTAGAAGGCAAAGGAGACTATTTAAGGGATTACATTGACGAAGAAAATTATGGCAGTATCGTATTTCCATCATGGGGGAAATATAGAAATCAGATTTTAACTGCAGAAATCAAAGTAACCGGAATGACAGATGCCAGTTATATGTTTTTAGGGTGTGAAAAGCTCACAAGTTTGGATTTAAGCGGATTTGATACGAGTGAAGTAACGAGTATGAAAGGCATGTTTTGGGGGGGAGTTAGTCTTACAAGTTTGGATTTAAGCGGATTTGATACAAGTAAAGTGACAGATATGGGCAGTATGTTTGAGTGCTGCCGTAATCTTACAAATTTGAATTTAAGCAGTTTTGACACAAGTAAAGTGACGGATATGGCGAGTATGTTTAACGACTGCGCTGCTCTTAAAAGTTTGGATTTAAGCAGTTTTGATGCAAGCAATGTAAAGTATGCAGGTTATATGTTTGTATACTGTTATTTTGACAAACTCTATACTCCGCGAAATATGAAACTGGATGGAGTTGAAGTAGGAGGAGTACATGGGGATTGGATGACAATGTATGATATGGCAGGAAATGCATATGAGTACCTTCCCACGAACCGTGAGGATTCCATATTGTTGTTATCAAGCACACAAGAAGTAACTGCACATATTGTGGCAGCAAAAACAAAGAGAGCCTATGTATGCGGTGAAGCATTAAATACGGATGATATCACAGTAAGGTATTATGGAACGGACGGTTCCGTAAAAGAACTTGCACAGACAGAGTACACAACAAATGCGGCAGAAATCGACATGAGCACCGAAGGCGAAAAGACGCTGACTGTAACATACAATGACATGACAGCAGATATCAAACTGACAGTATCCAAAAAAGAAGAAAACAGCGGCGGCAACGAAGAGGATAAAGACGATTCCTCCTACACTGACCAGGAACGGACAGAGCTGACTGCCGTAAACGCTGTCATAACAAGTATCAAATCAAAGGTTTATGACGGCAGCGCATACAAGCCTGTTGTCAGAGTGACAGCTACTGTAACTGGCGGGAAAAAGACAACGCTTACAGAAGGCGCGGATTACAGGGTATTATACCAGGACAATATCAATGCGGGCGAAGGAAAGGTTATTGTAAAAGGAAACGGTATCTACAAGGGACAGATTGAGAAAAAATTCACAATCACTCCCAAACCCGTAAGGAGTCTTAAAATCGTTACAGGCAGTATCAGCGGAGAAGCCACTAAGGAATCCGCTTCCGAAGCAGTTTATGTATATGACGGCACAAAGCTTCTGACGCCGGAAACAGATTATGAGGTTTCTGACCCGCGTCCTGTTAATAACAGGAGAGGTATTGTACAGGTGACAATAAAGGGAGAGGGCAATTACAGCGGTACATCCGCGCCGCAGAGGCTCAATGTATATGATGCGGGAACACAAATTATCCAGCCCGAAAATGTTACATTAAATAAAACAAGTGTGCCTTATACGGGAAAAGCGATTAAGGACATTAAAGTGACTGTAAACGTTGATGGAAAAGAGCTGAACCCAAAGACCGATTATATAGTGCAGTACCAGAACAACAAAAATGCCGGAACCGCATATGTCATCGTAACCGGAAAGAAAGCATATAAAGGAAAAGCAGTCGTACCGTTTACAATCACGGCGGAAACCGTACAGAATCCGGATGATTTTAAGGTCAGGGAAATTAAGGCAGTAACTTACAATGGAAGGCTACAGAATCCGTCTATAAGCGTGACCATTAAAAAGAACGGCAGGACGAAAACCCTTTCCAAAAAAGATTACACTGTTACCTATAAGGACAACTTCCATGCCGGAACGGCGACGGTTACCGTGGAAGGAAAAGGAAATTATGAAGGACTGACTACAACTGCCCATTTTACAATCAAACCGCAGCAAATCAGAAAAGTTTCCGTTAAGGGAACACAGGGCAAGCTTGTCCTTACGTATAATAAGAAAACGCTGAAGGAGGGCACAGATTACGAAGAACCGGAATACGGCAGGGTAACAAGAAATAAGGTGGCAGTAACAATCAAAGGAAAAGGCGACTTTACAGGTACAATGACAAAGACTATAAAAGTACGGTAAAGAATCGTATTGTTTCCTAGAATCACAAAAACAGCCTTACGAAACACGGCATTTTCCCAATACAGCTGTTGTTTCGCAAGGCTGTTTTCAGAAACAGTCAAAGTTCTCGTTAGCGTTTCCTAACAAATCCTAAACAAACAATAAATTTCTTGAAAAAGTAAAAATTTTCCTTGACATATGAGAATCAAAGCGTTAATCTGTATCACGTAAATACTTTGAAAGTCAAAAGATTTGAAATTCAAACTTTTTGACCTTCAAACAAAATTCGATAAAAAAAGAAAAAAGGAGACAAATTATCATGTTAGAGAGAGTAAAGGAAATCATTGAGGAGCAGCTGAATATTGAGGATGTGGAAATTACAGAAGCTACCCGCTTCAAGGAGGACTTAGAGGCAGACTCCCTTGACTTATTTGAGCTTGTAATGGCATTTGAGGAAGAGTACGGTGTGGAAATTCCTTCCGAGGATTTGGAGAAGATTACAACAGTCGGTTCCGTTATTGATTACATGAAAGCAAAGGGCGTAAACGCGTAATGAAAACAAGAATTACAGAGATTTTAGGAATTGAATATCCTATTATACAGGGCGGTATGGCATGGGTTGCGACGCATGAGCTTGCAGCAGCCGTGTCAGAAGCCGGCGGTTTGGGAATTATCGGCGCCGGCGGTGCGCCCGCATCGTTTGTCAGGGAGCAGATCCAAAAGGCAAAGGCGCAGACGGACAAGCCGTTTGGCGTGAATATCATGCTGATGAATCCCGAGGCGGATGAGATTGCCAAAGTCGTTGTGGACGAGGGTGTGAAAGTCGTTACCACGGGCGCAGGCAATCCGGCAAAATACATGGAAATGTGGAAAGCAGCTAATGTGAAAGTCATTCCCGTTGTTGCGAGTGTGGCACTGGCAAAGCTGATGGAGCGCGGCGGTGCGGACGCGGTAGTGGCGGAGGGCACCGAGAGCGGCGGACACATCGGCTCGACTACGACAATGGCGCTTGTGCCGCAGGTAGTGGACGCCGTAAATATTCCTGTAATCGCTGCCGGTGGCATTGCGGACGGCAGAGGTTTTGCAGCAGCATTTATGCTTGGCGCGGAGGGCGTACAGATGGGTACGCGTTTTGTGGCAGCGACGGAGTGCATTGTGCATGAGAAGTACAAGGCGATGTTAATCAAGGCAAAGGATATTGACTCGGCAGTGACCGGGCTTTCGACAGGTCATCCCGTAAGGAGTATCCGCAACAAGATGACAAAGGAATATTTAAAATTGGAAAAGGACGGCGCAGACCTTATGGAACTGGAAAAGCTTACGCTTGGTTCTTTGAGAAAAGCAGTTGTAGAGGGTGACGTTGTAAACGGTACCATTATGGCAGGTCAGATTGCAGGGCTTGTCAAGAAGGAACAGCCCTGTAAGGAAATTATCGACGAAATTATGTCAGAGGGCATGGAGTTATTAAACAAAACATTTTAGGACGTTCATAAACATATGTACGTTATATCAGAGAAAGGCACATGGAATGAGCAAAACAGCATTTATTTTCCCTGGTCAGGGTTCCCAGTACGTTGGCATGGGAAAGGATTTTTATGATACATACAGTGAGGCAAAGGAAGTGTTTGCGCTTGCGGGCGAAGCATCAGGGCTTGATATGGAAAAGCTTTGCTTCGAGGAGAATGAGAACATCAATATTACGGAATATACGCAGATTGCAATGCTTGCAGATGAGGTGGCAATCTTAAAGGTGCTTGAGTCAAAGGGTATTAAGGCGGATATTACGGCAGGCTTAAGCCTTGGAGAGTACGGTGCACTTGCGGCGGCGGATGTTATGGATTTGAAGGATTTGTTCCATATTATCAGAAAGCGCGGCATTTTCATGCAGGAGGCGTATCCTGTGGGCGGCGCGATGACGGCGGTGCTTGGACTTGACAGTGAGAAAATAAATGAGATTTGTGCGGCGACAGAGGGGATTGTGACAGTAGCAAATTATAACTGCCCCGGACAGATTGTCATTACCGGGGAGGAAAAAGCAGTGGCGGCGGCAGCGCAGGCGCTTTCGGAAGCAGGCGCAAAGCGCTGTGTACCGCTTAAGGTAAGCGGTCCGTTCCACTCAGAGCTTTTGAGGGGCGCTGGCGAGAAGCTTGGCGCAGAGCTTAAAAGTATCGAACTGCGCAATCCGTCAATCCCGTATATCAGCAATGTGAATGCGACTGATGTAAATGACAAAGCGCCAATTAAGGAGCTTTTGGAGAAGCAGGTGTCCAATTCCGTATGCTGGCAGCAGACAATTGAAAAGATGATTGCGGACGGTGTTGACACGTTTATTGAAATAGGACCGGGAAAAACCCTTAGCGGCTTTATGAGAAAGATTAATAAAGACGTTAAGTGCATTAATATAGATAAAATAGAAGATTTGGAGAAACTAGCATGAAGAGATTTTCTAAGCCTGCAAAAGACGCAGCTTGAGAAATCTAAAGCTTCATGCCGAAGAATGTCTTGAAGGACAGGCATTTTTCAAGGAAGGCATAGGTATTGAAATGTTAAAAGGAAAAGTCGCTCTCGTAACGGGGGCAGGGCGTGGCATTGGGCGTGAGATAGCGCTCACGCTTGCAAAAAACGGCGCTACGGTAATTGTAAATTATAATGGTTCCAAGGACGCGGCGGACGAAGTCGTTTCGGAAATTACCCAAAACGGGGGCAGCGCGGAGGCAGTACAGTGTAATGTTTCCGATTATGCCGCAAGTGAGGCGTTTGTTAAGACCGTGCTGGAAAAATACAAAAAAGTGGACATTCTCGTAAACAACGCAGGCGTCACAAGGGATAATCTGATTATGCGTATGAGCGAGGAGGATTACGACGCGGTGCTTAACACAAATTTAAAGGGCACCTTTAACATGATAAAACATCTCTCGCGCAGCTTTATCAGGCAAAGAGGCGGTAAAATCATTAATATCGCATCCGTAAGCGGTGTGCTTGGAAATGCGGGACAGGCAAATTATTCCGCGTCAAAGGCGGGCGTTATCGGATTAACCAAGAGTGTGGCAAGAGAGCTTGCAAGCCGCGGCGTCAACGTCAATGCGGTGGCGCCGGGCTTTATTGACACGGATATGACAAAAAATATGACAGAGGACGCAAAGAAGGGGCTTTCGGCAATGATACCGATGGGTAAAGTGGGAAGCACAAAGGATATTGCGGAGACGGTGTTATTCCTTGCGGGAGAGAGCTCAAATTACATCACGGGACAGGTACTGTGTGTTGACGGCGGTATGTCAATGTAAAGGAGACTTACGGATAGCCGCATTTGGGAAAGGAAAGAGAAAAGATGAAGAAAAGAGTAGTAGTAACAGGTATGGGTGCAATCACTCCGATTGGAAACAGCGTAGAAGCTTTTTGGGAAGGCATTAAGCAGGAAAAAATCGGATTCGACAGGATTTCTTATTTTGACGCGTCCGATTATAAATGTAAGGTGGCGGCGCAGGTGAAGGACTTTGATCCGACAGCTTATATGGATAAGAAGGCGGCACGCAGGATGGAGCAGTTCTGTCAGTTTGCGGTTGCGGCGTCAAAGGAAGCGCTTGAGGATGCGGGGATTGACATGGAGAAGGAGGACGCTTTCCGTGTCGGCTGTTCGATTGGAAACGGCGTTGGCAGCCTGCAGGCGATGGAGCGTGAGCATACAAAGCTTGTGGAGAAAGGACCCTCAAAGCTTTCCCCGCTGTTTGTGCCGCTTGTGATTTCCAATATGGCTGCAGGAAATGTCAGCATTATTTTTGGCCTAAAAGGAAAGAACATCAATGTCGTAACGGCATGCGCAACAGGTACAAATTCTATTGGAGAGGCATTTAGGACCATTCAGTACGGTGATGCCGATATTATGCTCGCAGGCGGTACGGAGAGCTCGATTACACCGTTAGGAATCGGTGGATTTTCGGCGCTTACCGCGCTTTCTTCCAGTGAGGATCCGACACGCTGCTCGATTCCGTTTGACAAGGACAGAAGCGGATTTGTCATGGGCGAGGGCGCAGGTATTGTCGTGCTGGAGGAGCTTGAGCATGCAAAGGCAAGAGGCGCGAGGATTTACGCGGAGGTCGTAGGATATGGCTGTTCTGCGGATGCATTCCACATTACCTCTCCCGCGGAGGATGGTTCCGGCGCGGCAAGGGCAATGTTAAATGCGATTGATGACGCGGGCATTGCACCTGCAGACATTACGTATATTAATGCGCACGGTACAAGCACGCACCACAATGATTTGTTTGAGACAAGGGCAATCAAGAGCGCATTCGGTGAACACGCAAAGAATATCAAAATCAATTCCACAAAGTCAATGGTAGGCCATTTGCTCGGAGGCGCGGGCGCGGTTGAGTTTGTGGCATGCGTAAAAGAAATCGAGGAAGGATTTATTCATAAAACCGTGGGCCTGCAGGAGAGCGAGGAGGAGCTGGATTTGAATTATTGCAAGGAGAGCTATGAGGAAGAAATCACATACGCACTCAGCAATTCTCTTGGATTTGGCGGACATAACGCAAGCATCATCGTGAAAAAATATGCGGAATAAAAACTGACACGCATGTCATAAAAATAAAACTGACATGCGTGTCATAATGAAAACACTGGAAGACCGGTTGAAAATGAAAACTTTCATCCGGAAAGCTAGTGCTGTTAAGCACAAACTTGCATGTAGAGAAAGGAGTAAGGGTATATAAATGTCGGTTTATACAGCAAAAGAAATTATGGAGATTATTCCCCACAGACAGCCGTTTATGCTCATTGATACGATTGAAGAGCTTGACGAGGGAGAACGTGCGCTCGGTAAAAAGTGCGTAAGCTTTAATGAGCCGTATTTTGCGGGACATTTCCCCGGAAATCCTGTTATGCCCGGCGTTCTTATCATAGAAGCGCTTGCACAGGTTGGTGCGGTTGCTATTTTGGGGATGCCCGAATGGAAGGGAAAGACTGCTTATTTTGTAGGAATTGATAAGGCGCGGTTTAAGCAGAAAGTGCATCCCGGCGACGTGCTGATGCTTGAGACAAAAATCGTGAAGGTAAAGGGACCGATTGGCATCGGCGAGGCGACAGCGACGGTGAACGGAAAGGTTGTCTGCAAGGCGGAACTGACCTTTGCAGTCGGCGACTGAAATGCCGTAAATAAAAAGTAGAAAAGAGGTTTGGCTGTTATGGAAAGAAAGCGGAGATTTCCGATGAATTTATATAATAAACTGGAGGAAAAGCTCAGAAACAAGTCGGAGGGAAGCGACACGGAGGCGGCTGCCGAGGCACCCGCATTGGAAGAAAAACGTATCAAGTGCCCGAAATGCGGAAAAATGGTAGAGCGTGAGCGTGTTGTAAAGCACAAATATATCTGCTACGAATGCGGCGGATATTTCCGTGTCAAGACAAACAACCGCATCCGTATGGTTGCAGATCCAAAGACCTTTGAGCCGTGGTTTGAGGATATGGAGGTAAGCAATCCGCTTGACTTTAACGGTTATGAGGAAAAGCTTGCGGCAGCGCGCGAAAAGACAGGATTAAAGGAAGCCGTTACCGTTGGACGGTGCAAAGTGTTTGGCGACGATATTGTGCTTGGCGTGTGCGATTCGCGGTTTATGATGTCCAGTATGGGACACGTTGTAGGTGAGAAGATTACAAAGGCAATTGAGCGGGCGACAGAGCTTGGGCTTCCCGTATTTATGTTCTGTTGTTCCGGTGGCGCACGAATGCAGGAAGGTATTATTTCCCTGATGCAGATGGCAAAGACTTCTGCTGCAATCAAAAAGCACGGTGATGCGGGATTGCTATACTGTTCTATTCTGACCGATCCTACGACAGGCGGTGTGACGGCGAGCTTTGCGATGCTTGGCGATGTGATTATGGCAGAGCCTGGAGCATTGATTGGATTTGCCGGACCAAGAGTCATTAAACAGACCATTGGGCAGGAGCTTCCGGAGGGTTTTCAGACAGCGGAGTTTCTGGTAGAGCACGGATTCGTGGACGGTATTGTGGAACGTGACGAGCTGAAAAAGACCATTCATTTTTTATTAAGAGCACATAAATGCGCAGGAGCAAAAACCTATGCCGATTTCTGTGAGGATACAGGTGAGAAGTTTGAGCTGAGCGAAAGCTTAAAAGAGCAGGCATGGAATTCCACACCGCGCACGGCATGGGAAAAGGTCAAGGCAGTAAGACAGGTAGACCGCCCTTCCGCAACAGACTACATGGAACATATATTCGACTTCTTTACGGAAGCACATGGAGACAGAGGATTTCATGATGATAAGGCTTTGATTGGCGGCATCGGTTTCCTCGACGGACAGCCGGTAACAGTGATTGCCGATTTGAAGGGAAAGAGCTTTGAAGAGTGCCAGGAGCGCAACTTCGGAATGCCGCTTCCGGAAGGTTACAGAAAGGCGCTGAGGCTGATGAAACAGGCCGAAAAATTCAACAGGCCAATCGTAAGCTTTGTCAATACATCCGGCGCATTCTGTGGAATCGAGGCAGAGGAGCGCGGGCAGGGTGAGGCGATTGCAAAAAACCTGCTTGAAATGTCAGGCTTAATGGTGCCCGTTTTGTGCATTCTCATAGGAGAGGGAGGCAGCGGCGGCGCACTTGCGACGGCAGTCGGAAACGAGGTTTGGATGCTTGAAAATTCCACCTATTCCATTCTTTCACCGGAGGGCTTTGCATCCATTCTTTGGAAGGATTCGAGCCGGGCGCAGGAAGCAAGCGAGGTCATGAATATCACGGCGCAGGATTTAAAGCGGCTTGGCGTGATTGAGGAAATTATACCGGAATTTGGCGGCGCGGGCGAGAATACCGCGGCTGCGATTGCGGGTTATATGAAGGAGCATATGAAAGCGTTTTTGAAGAAATATGACGGCATGAGCGGCGAGGAGATTGCGGCTGAGCGTTATAAGCGTTTCAGAAATTTCTAGTTCCTGACATAAAGAAGGATGAATTGAATGAAAGTAAACGAATTAAAAATAGGAAATCTCACAGCCCGGCTGCCAGTGATACAAGGCGGCATGGGCGTGGGCGTAAGTCTTTCGGGACTGTCTGGGGCAGTGGCGGCGGCGGGCGGTATCGGCGTGATTTCAACGGCGCAGATCGGCTACCGTGACCCGGATTTTGACAGGCATCCTTTGGAATGCAATTTAAGGGCAATCGGTGAGGAAATCAGAAAGGCTAGGGCAATCGCAAACGGTGGCGTAATCGGCGTCAATATCATGGTGGCGACAAGGCATTATGAGGAGTATGTAAAGGCGGCTGTTGACGCGGGCGTTGATATCATTATATCAGGTGCGGGGCTTCCCATGACACTCCCCGGAGTTTCCCAGGATGTCAAGATTGCACCGATTGTTTCCAGCAGAAAATCGCTTTCGGTCATTGCCAAATACTGGAGCAAAAAATTTGACAGAAAGCCGGATTTGGTTGTGATAGAAGGTCCGACAGCGGGCGGACATTTAGGGTTTCATATTGACGAAATAGAGGAATATACCGTCTTGCATACGAAAAATTACGACGATGAAGTCAGGCAGATTATTGCGCTTGCGGATGAGATGGGGGTGCCTGTTGCGGTAGCGGGAGGCGTTTATGAGCGTGCGGATATGGAGCATTATTTGGATATGGGTGCGAAGGCGGTGCAGCTTGCAACGCGCTTTGTGACCACGAAGGAGTGTGATGCGTCGGATGCGTATAAGCAGGCGTATATCAATGCCAAAAAAGAGGATATCGTGATTGTGAAAAGTCCAGTCGGAATGCCGGGACGCGCAATACACAATGTTTTTTTGGATAAGGTGGCGCAGGGGGAACGGTTTATGAGAGGATGCAGGCAGTGCATCACGACCTGCAAGCCTGAAACGACGCCGTACTGTATCACGGAGGCGCTTGTGAACGCGGTGAAGGGCAATCTTGACGAGGGTCTGATTTTCTGCGGAAGCAATGCGTACCGCGCAGATAAAATAGAGACGGTAGCCGATATAATGGAGGAATTTTCATAATGGCAATAAAAATCACAGGTACGGGAAGCGCCCTGCCTGAAAAAAAAGTGACCAATTTTGACATGGCAAAGCTAGTGGAGACCTCTGACGAGTGGATACGCGGGCGTACGGGCATTGCAGAGCGCAGGATTTCGACCGGCGACACGGTGGCGTCCCTTGCCGCGAAGGCGTGTGAAAAAGCGCTTGCGATGGCGGGGAAGGATGCGCAGGATGTTGACTTGATTTTAGTGGCGACCTGCTCTCCGGAGCTTTTGCTCCCGTGCTGTGCGTGTCAGGTGCAAAGCGCGATAGGAGCGGATCGGGCGGTGGCATTTGACTTAAATGCGGCATGCTCCGGTTTTCTGTTTGCGTTGAATACGGCGAACGTGTATTTGCGGTCGGGACTTTACAAAAACGCGCTGATTGTCGGCAGCGAGGTGCTCTCCAAGCTGATTGACTGGACAGACCGTTCCACCTGCGTGCTGTTTGGGGACGGTGCGGGCGCAGCATTCATGGAGTTTTCGGAAACGGACGACGTTTGTGAAAACGGCAGACTGGCAGGGATTGAGGAAATGGTAATGGGTTCGGACGGTGCCAAAGGCATGGTGCTTGCGTGTGCGGAGAGAACAGCGTCAAATCCCTATTACAAGGAAATAGAACAGGTTAAACCATATGTCCAAATGGATGGGCAGGAAGTATATAAATTTGCGACAAGGCAGGTTCCCGCCTGCATTAAAGAAGCACTGGACAGGGCAGGCCTCACGGTTGATGACGTTGACCTGTTTGTACTGCACCAGGCAAATGTGCGTATCATTGAATCCGTGGCAAAGCGGTTAAAGGCAGACCTGTCAAAGTTCCCCATGAATTTGGAACATATTGGAAATATGTCGTCAGCAACAATACCTGTTTTGCTTGACGAGCTTAACAGGGACGGAAAAATAAAGAAAGGTGACAGGCTTGTGCTGTCAGGTTTTGGTGCAGGGCTTACATATGGAGCAAGCATACTCGTCTGGGATAATTAAGAAATTTCATTGGGGAACTGGTGCATACATGGAAAAAAATACAAGCAGAACCTTAAATGCGCTGCTGGTAAAGGTTTTTAACAACATGATGGATGTGGAAGAGCGGGCAATCATAACGGAGGAATTTCAGGACATTACAAACAATGACATGCATATCATTGAGGCGATTGGCATTGACGAGCCGCGGAAAATGTCTGAAATTGCCGCCCGTCTCGGCGTTACGGTCGGAACGCTTACGACAAATATGAACAGCTTGGAAAACAAAGGGTATATTCTGCGCAAGCGCAGCGAAACCGATAAGCGTGTCGTCCTGGTTGTCCTTCGGGAGAAAGGCAGGAAGGCATTCTTCCACCACAGGGATTTTCATAAGAAAATGATTGAGTCTATTGTGAAGGATATGTATGAGGACGAAATGGAAGTCATCATTAAGGGGCTGCTGAATTTGAATGATTTTTTGTCAAAAATTGATACGGAAAATAAGGATGAGCCATAAAAACAGCGGAGAATAAATATCACATTCTCCGCTGTTTTGCCCTTATTTTAAGCCTTTGAGCATCCGTTTATTTTCATACATCAGCGCATCTGCTTCATCGATTGCTTCCTTTAGCGTCGTACCGCCTTTTATCAGTACATAGCCGTGTGCAATCGTAAGCGTAAAGTCTAAGTCGGGACGCTTGTTAAAATCTTCACAATACTGTATCAGGCGCTGGATGCAGGTATGGTAGATTTCGTCCGCATTGAGTGCGTTGATAATCGTAAGAAATTCATCACCGCCTGTTCGGTAGGAGGAACATTCCTTCTCAAAATGGACAAACGCGTACCTCAGACCGTCGGCAACTGCCTTTATCATCATGTCCCCCTTCTCGTGGCCAAGCGTATCGTTTACCTTTTTGAGATTGTTGACATCAAACTGGATAATGCCAAGTGGTGAAAAGCTGTCAATAATATGGTTGTATTCCGGTACATGTTCGTTAAATGCCGTACGGTTGTAAAGTCCCGTCATGTAATCCGTCAGTGCAAGGTCGTGCAGCATATCTGCCTTCATCCCCTTGGAAAAGGTCGTTACAATCTGATTGAACTGGTATACAATCAGGCAGAGCAGAAAGCACAGCAGCGCAATACGGACATAAGAGGAGTAATCATTGTAGCTGCCAAGAATGTATTTAATAAGCGACGTGGTAATGGACAGGATGAGAATCCCAAGCAGCGGGAAAATAATGTACTTTTGCGATGTCTGCTTGCTGCCCATGTAGCTTAACACCAACGGAACCATAAGAGGGATTAAGAATACAATCAATATCCGCGTGAAAACCAGAGAATAGTGGAAGTCCACAATGCCGAGTATCTGCAGGACTGTTATCACAATCAGTGAAACAGTGCCTACAAAACTGAATCCGATGGAAAAGGTTTTCAGTCTGCCCTTTAAACGGTAGACCGCAAGCATGCCATATGAGGGCGGAATCGCGGCAAGCGCCGTGTATCCCCAAAGATGGACCACTTCCGAATGTCCCAAAAATAGCTGCCACAGCATGGATTCAGAAGCAAGCCACTGTGCCGAAAACAGCGTGGCAAGTCCAAGATAAAGCAAATCCCTTCCGGCGCGGTTTCCATGACGCATGTAAAAGTAGAGCAGGACCATGATAATACCGCAGATATATAAAAAGGCACTCAAAATAAAACCGAAAATCCGTTCGGATGCAATTTTCCGGTACACCTCCTGTGTTGGACCTAAGTAAATGTTGTCAATAAGCCCCCTGGAATTGGTGTAGCATGTCGTAACCTCAAGACACAGCGTTACGGGCGTCTTAGAGGAATCCAGTGAAAGAATATGCCAGCGGCTCCCGGGAGAGCTGCCGTAAAGCGGGGAATGGATTTGTTTATCTTCCCGTATGAGAACGTCATTGACATATAAATCAGCATAGCAGCTGCGTGCGCGAAAAACAATGGCAGTATCCGCGGCTATCCTGTCCAGCGTGTAATATACACGTTGTGGCGGCTGGGAGTCCGATTTGGCGTCGCCGTGAAAGTCAGACAGGGAACAGTAACTGCCCGTTTTATCCGTCCAGTTGTGGGAAAGGTCGACAACGTCATAAGTATTGAACGAAAAAAAACGGATGAAGGCTCCCCACAGTGAAACTGCAAGAATCAGGTAGAAACCCGCATTCCGAAAACGTATCATGGTTGATTTGATATATTGCTTTATCCTGCTAATCATTTGTGCACCTGCTTGTCCTACATCCTTTATATCAAAAATATTCCTGCTTTTATCCAAAAATTGAAAAAAAACTAGAAATATATACATGTATATGATAAAATAAATTTACAAATTTTCCAATAGATAATTTAAAATTTGAAAAAATTTGTGAAAATAGTGCAAATTGTTTTGATTAAGGGTGTAGCAATTGAAAAGAGTATAAATGAATATAGGGGGAAATCCATAATGGAGATGACAAAAAGCAGGAAAATTGTCAAGCGGTATATGTATTTTTGTAAAAACTGCGGGTATTTAAGCTTTCACGCAACGCATTGCGAGCAATGTGGCGGGGAACAGCTTGAGGAAACCCCGAAGCGCTATGGTCTTACAAATCTTGCCTGTATCCGGATGGCAGTGATGGATTTTGAACGGATGAAACAGGAGTTTCGCCGTGAAGCATTAGGCGGATTGGAAGGAGGGCGGTAGTCCTCCTTTCCGTATCATATTTATAGTTATATGTCTGTATGCAGATGTTTGCATGTGCAGTATGAAATGGGAGGTGTAATAACGTGGCAGCTTTTTCGTTACAGGAGCTTGAGAGCATGGTCACTGTGGGCATGGGAGATTATAAGGTGGCGAGCGGCGAGGAGAAGCTGATTACGAGAGATTTGGGTTCCTGTGTGGGAGTGGCAATCCGGGATCCGAAGACAGGCGTGGGAGGGCTGCTTCACGTCATGTTGCCGGAATATGATCCAAACGGTTACGAGGCTTCTTGTTTCCAGGACGTAAATACCGTAAAGTATGCCGATACGGGACTTGACGAGATGGTGCGTATACTGGTAAAAAAGGGCGCGGAAAAAAAACGGCTGGTCGCAAAGATTGCAGGCGGTGCACATATGATTATGCATCCGATTATGTCTGAATGTAATGACATATCTGCCCAAAACGTAAGGGCAGTTAAGAGAAAACTGGGGGAGCTCCATATTCCGGTGCTTGCGGAAGAGGTCGGGGAGCATTATCCGCGCACGGTTGTTTTTGAACCGTCAAGCGGCGTGATGCGGATAGTCACGTCGGGGCGTGAGGACAGGATGTTATAAAAGATGGTGCCTGCACCCAAATTCGCAGGCATTGGCAGGAATGGAGGATCAGTATGGGAGATACTTTTCATGAATCGAACGAAATGCAGCTTTTGGAGCGTAACATCATAAAAAGCTATAATGAACTTTTGAAAACGCTTTGGGAGGAGGGGGATATGGACACCCTCGGACAGGTCATCATGGATGAGCGTTACAGAAATGAACTGATGGAAATGCATACGGGTAGATTAAAAGAAGGACACGAGCTTTAATCGTGTCCTTTTGAAATGCAGGCAAGCGCTACCCGGCGCTTATGTCCTCTGTAAAGGCTTGCAAAGCGGTTGTAGAACCAAAATCCTTCGACAAGGATATGGTTGAACACACCGATTTTGTCCTTGACCGTACCCTGATAATATGTTCCTCCATAATCAAGCTCTTTCCGGCTCCGGACATAGTTGATTAAATCGGATTCTGTCCGGATTTCCTCCTGAAAGGAAGTGTATGCCGTGCCGACGCACTCCATGCTGTGTGAATCGCTGCCGCCGAACATGGACAGCCTGTATTCAAAAGCGAGCCGTCTTGCTGCCATATTGGAATTCTGCGATTCGCAGGAATTAAATGCTTCAAGAAAATCAAAATCCTTCATAATATCCGGATTTTTCTTATATGCGCGTGTGCGTGTAAAGCTGAGGTGGCGCTCACCGCACGGGTGTGCGGGTCCGAGGATTCCGCCATGCCTGTGTACCACGTCAATCAGCAGTTTTACAGGAAGCCCTCTGCATTCCATAAGCGGAAGCTTTACACCCTCAGGCAGGATTACTAAAATATGTCCTGCGTCAATGGTATCATATTCAATTCCTTTTAAAACGACAAAATCCTTGAGCTTTTCCTTTAAATTATCCCTGTAATAGCGAAAGCCGTTGTAGGAATCATGGTCTGTCACAAGCATTCCGCGAAATCCCTGTGACTTCAGCAGCCTGATATAATCGGCAATTTCAATTTTTCCATCCAGTGAGCCTTCCTTCGTGTGGCAATGCATGTCAAACTTGACAGCAGATTCGGTATTGGATTTCATACTGCTTTTTCCCTCCAAAAATTTCGGTTATCACATAACATATCTATTGTAGTACAGAAACATAATATAATCAAATACCATTTTATGAAAATCAAAGAAAATTATGCGCAAAGCTGCAAAACCGTCAAAATCCACTATAAATCAACGCCGCCGCCAAAAATTTTGTCAATTTATCAAAATTGACATTTAATCATGCATAAACTATAATTACATGATATGTAAGTTTCGGATTAACCGTTGTTTGGAAATTAAAGAGGGGATTATTATGAAAAACAAAATACCGGAGTTTGCCCGCAGGTACTGTTCACTTCTTGTAATGGGCATTTATGCAGTATTTTATATGATTGCATTCTTTTATTTGGAACAGAGAACCGGCGCGGTTCATGAGATTAATTTCAGAATAGACGCCTACATTCCGTTTTGTGAAGTATTTATCATACCATACCTGATGTGGTTTGGCTATGTGGCGCTGACTGTCTGCTATTTGTGCATTAAGGATAAGGAGGAGAGCGACAGGCTTGTGGCGTTCCTTATGGCAGGCATGACGATTTTCATTGTCGTATCGGCGGTATTTCCGAACGGGCACCATTTAAGACCTGTTGTTTTTCCGAGAAATAATGTATTTACGAGGATGATTGCGGTGCTCTACGCGAGTGACACGCCGACAAACGTGCTTCCAAGCATCCATGTGTATAACTCCATTGCAATTATGATTGCAGTGTGGAGAAGCAAATGCTTTAAGGGGCATAAGCTTATAACGGGATTTATGCTTACGCTGGGGGTAAGCATTATATTTTCAACGGTGCTGATTAAGCAGCATTCGATGATTGATGTGCTTCTGGCATTGATACTTTCCGGACTGATGTATTCCCTGTGCTACAGAAGAGCGGGCGTTGGGGAAAAGGGAACAGCAAAAAACTGGCAATAAAAAAATTGAGCGTAATGCTCAATTTTTTAATTTGTAAGTGTATTTGCCGAAACGCTCTTGATAATAAAATGGGAAACATCATCATAGTTTTCTTCCGGTAGAAGGAACACCGTTCTGCCACTGCTTAAGGTCAGGGCAACTGCGTCCCCTTTTTCGTTCACGTCATCACAGACTGCATCAAAATTATCTTTCAGAGTTACGAAATCCATTTCCTTTACTAAATTTTTCATACGAGATCCTCCTAATCCTGTACTGGGGATTGCCGCCTTGTACATAGATAATCAAAAGATTGGGGAATGTGGGGAAAGGCGACAAAATAATTATCTTTAATGTAACAATAATACCGAATTTTGCCAGCAATTTCAAGCGGTTTTTGAATATTTAATAAAAAATTTGCAAAAGTGTTGCCGGACACGGTAAATTATTTTAAATTGTACAGGAATTTCACGAGTATTTTGTGACGGACGGCACAAAACCCTCAAAAATAAACAGGT
>DKYC01000069.1:0-13855 GCA_002492295.1 Lachnospiraceae bacterium UBA7110 | reverse complement strand
AAACCCTCAAAAATAAACAGGTCGAAGCTTTTCGAAACACGCTCCAGCTCCTCTTGTGAGCGCACAGTCCACGCGACGCTTAAGGAATGGTAGAGTTTACGGCAGAGTGTTCTGGAAAGTTCGTTTTTGTGCTTGCAGTTATATGCCACAAAATCGGGTGACGCGTAACAGTTTCCGATTAAGTGGGACAACAGGAAGTACGACAGCCGCAGCTTTTTCCTTGTAAAATCCTCGGAAAGCTGCCCTCTTACAATATTGGGACGGTGGATTTTATACCACCGCACGGCAAGCGGGTGAAATGATTCGATACAGTAGGGTCCTTTATAATCAGAAAGAATGTGGTCGCAGATGCTGCAGAGCTTCCCGGCATTTTTTTCCACCTTGTATTCAATAATCAGCGGCACACGTCCGTCGACAGCCCTGAGTACCTCCTCGAAAGAAGGAATCCGCTCCTGCGTGCCAAGCAGATGAAACCGCCGAAGCTCCTCAAACGTATAATCCCTCAGATACCCCTTTACACCGCAGATGCGGTTCAGCGTATCATCGTGGAACACAACAGGCACATTATCTTTTGTAAGATGTACGTCAAACTCAATGCCATACCCCATGTCGGCAGCACGCTTGATTGCCGAGTAGGAATTTTCAGGTAAAAGCGGTTCCTCGCCTTTTTTTGTGCCATGCAGCCCCCTGTGGGCATACATATGATTAAAGAAGGGTGTATAATCGGGCCTGCCGTAAATGCGCGGTTTGATTGAGATTAAATATAATGCGCACGCGGCGCATAGAATAAGGAATAAAAGTAAAATGTTCATGGTTAACGCCTCCTTATAAAATAATATATAAAATTTGGGCAAAATGCAACAATATCTCAAAAATCTATAAAGTTTTCAGTGAATTATTGTACTTTTGGATTTTTTAGTATAATATAAATTTATAATGTCTAAAAGGGGGAGTATGGACAGGTTGAAGCAGAATGGAGGATTATTATGAAGAAGAAAATATTGGCGGTGGTATTAGCGGCAGCAATGACGCTTGGAACGACAGGCTGCGGGCTTTTTACCGTTAAAAACATCAGTCCTGCGGATACTGCAAAGGACAGTATTGCAAATGAGTTTCATGGCGGTACGCAGGAAAGTACGATTGCCGAGGATGAGATAGAGGATGCATCTGCCGGGGCAGGCACGGAATCCGAAGAAGTGCGTTACCAGGATGATTATTATGAATATGTCAATCAAAATCTTCTCTCAAAAATTGAGCTTGCGGCGACGGACGCGCACTGGGACTGGTTTGGCGAGCTAAATGCCGTAGTGAGCTCTGAGATGGAGGATATTATCCGTGACCTTTCCAAGGATGGAAAAACATATGAGAAAGGCACGCCCGAGCAGAAAATAAAGGACATGTACGAATGCGTGTCAAATACGGAAAACAGGGAGAAAATCGGTTTAGGTCCTTTGGAGCCTTATATGGACAGCATTCGCAGTGCAAAGAATATTGACGAGTATTTGGATGCCCTGGCACATTTGAGCGGTGAGTTTGGCTTCAGCAGTATTGTAGGAGGCTATTATATTTCACAGGATAAGGCGGATTCCAGTGAGTATTCCGTATACATGATGTATGCCGACACCTTGATTGGAAAGGAGTATATTGAAGGTGAGGCAACAAAAGAATATGTCGATATGTATCTTGACTATGTCAACGACATGCTGATGGAGTTTGGCATGAGTGCAGGCGAGGCTGCGGCAAGCACGGATTCCATTGAGAGGCTTCTGCGTGACATCTGTGCGTCGACACTCACGACAGAACAACTGTACGACCCTGCGATTACGTACAATGTCTACACGGCGGAGGAACTGCAGCAGCTTTATACCAACGTGGATGTGGATAAGATGCTGAAAACGCTTGGCGTTGCCGGACAGGACCGGTATATTGTGATTGATGTGGAGCAGGCGAAAAAGATTAATTCGCTGCTGGTGGAGGAAAACCTTCAGGCGCTGAAGGATTATTCCAGCTTTGTCATGCTTAATGATGTGGCGGAATACGCATCGTCCGGTTACGTAAAGCTGCACGATCAAATGCAGAATTCGCTGTACGGCATTACGGAAAGCTGGGGCGATGAAAAAATATGGATGGATTTGACGCAGGATTTGCTTCCGTGGGACTTTGGGACGATTTATGTGGAAAAACATTTCTCCCAGGAGGATAAGGAAGCGGTCGAAGGTATGATAGACCTGATATTGAAGGAATATGAAAACATTATCAATAAGCAGGAATGGATGAGCGAGGCAACGAAAAAGAAGGCGATTAAAAAGCTTGAAACGATGCAGGTAAAAATCGGCTATCCCGAGGAATGGCCGGCGGCAAAGGATATGATGCAGGTAACGCCGATATCGGAGGGCGGAAGTCTTTTGTCAAACTGGCTTGTCAGTATGCAGGTGGCAATTGAAGCGCAGCTGCAAAAGCTTGGCACGAAAGTGGACCGTTCCGAATGGGATGTGACGCCACAGACGATTAACGCGATGTACGACCCGCTCAACAATGAGATTATCTTTCCGGCAGCGATTTTGCAGGCACCGTTTTACAACAGCAGAAATTCGGACGGTGCAAATCTTGGCGGAATTGGATTTGTCATAGCACATGAGGTCAGCCATGCGTTTGACTCAAGCGGCGCGCTGTATGATGAATATGGGAATTACAATGTATGGTGGACGCAGGAGGAGCTTGAGGAGTATGACAGGCTTTCACAGTCAATTGTGGAGTATTACAACAATTATGAGATGATGGGGATTAAAGTAAACGGAGATCTTACGCTGATGGAAAATATAGCGGATTTGGGCGCTATAACGTGTATTACTTCTATTATAGGAGATGATGAGGAAGCGCTGGATGATGCGTTTGGTCAGATGACGTACGATTGGGCAAGCGCCGATACGGCAAGCTTTATGATGTATCTTTTAAATACTGACACACACTCGCCCAATAAGGTCAGAGTGAACGCGGTGCTCAGTTCCTGTGATGCGTTTTATGAAATTTATGATATTAAGGAAACGGACGGGATGTATGTGGCACCGGAGGACAGGGTCGGAATTTGGAAATAAAACAAAGGGAATAGGGAATTAATTAAGGGGGAAATGAAAATGAAGGAACTAAGGAAAAAAATTACGGTATTGTTTACTGCGTTTGCGGTTTTTTGTGCCGCGGTCCCGTCTATGGCTGCGTTTGGCACCGCACAGGTGCAGGCGGCGGAGTTCAGCGTGACGGAAAGTAAGGCGGTACTTTACAGTAACGATAACACGAAAGTGTATCGGACGCCGGATGAAAATTCGGGTGTGGTTACAACGATAGCAGGGGGAATTCCTGTACATGTGACAGGAATCACCTCAAACGGCTGGTTTCAGATTTCTTTAAACGGTGTATATTATGTGCCGGGATACGGACTGGAGTCCAAAAACGCGGGGAATACAAATCCGGTGGTGAACAACACGGATATTTCCACTTTGACAAAGGGGACGTTTTCCTTTTTCAAAAATCCACAGCTTGGTGATTTTACCAAATCAGAGGTTGAGGATATGGATGAAAATACTTATATCAAGTATCTTGATTCTTACTTAATGGGATATGCCATGATTGAAAACTGTATTTTACAGGATGTCGGCGAGCGTCTGAAAACCGTGTATGAAAACGAGGCAAGGCTTGACAAAAATGTGGCAGGCATGACGATGCAGGCGTATCTGATTAATTACAGGAATAATTATTTAAGCGACAGCCTGGCGGGACCGTTCCGCTCGGAAAAGGATTTAAAGCTTGCGATGAACAGGGCAATCCGATATGAAATCAATACGTTCGGGGCAGTTTATAAAAGTTCAAGCGTTGATGACAGCGAGAGCAAAATGACAAAGCTTTTGGAGGGCGTGATTGAACAGATGAAAGCAGAGCAGGGGGTTTCGTTTACCTGCCGTATGGAATATGGGGATTACAAAACGGGTGACGGTGACGAGGGAAAAGGCTGGATCATTGAGTTTACAAGAAAAAAATAGGAGTAAAACTACCAATGTATAATAAGGAACATCTTGTTACAGCTGATAAAGAAGGAAATTTTTACTGCAGGGTGGTGGACGCTGTCTTAAACTGCCGTGAAAATCAACAGGTATGCGGAACTGGCTGTCCGTGTTTCGTCATAACAGATGCTGTTATGGGGAAGCAGGGTTGCTTTGTATGTCAATATGAGGGGGAGAGGTCTGACAAGGACTCATCCCTCTTTCCGTCTGTGCAGGGATTGGATGAACGGCTTGGAAAAGCATACCGGTATGCGGCGAATGCGCATTACGGACAATACCGGAAGGGCACAGCTATTCCGTACTTTACGCATATCATCACAACCGTCAATTACTGTATGGAACTTACGGATGACGTGGAAATTATCCAGGCGGCAATTCTCCATGACACGATTGAGGATACCTCTGTGACACTGCAGGATTTGCGGCAGAATTTCGGTGAGCGTGTGGCGCGGATTGTGGAAGCGGATACGGAGGATAAGCGTCGTGACAGACCGGCATCCGAGACATGGGAAATCAGGAAGCGGGAAACAGTGCAGCATTTATCGGACAAGCCCTACGAAGCGAAGCTTGTGATGCTTGCGGATAAAACCGCAAATGCGGAGTCGCTGTTTCGGGAATGGGAGCGGATTGGCGATGTGGTTTGGGAAAAATTTAACATGAAGGACAAAAAAAAGCAGGAATGGTATTTCCGGTCTGTAGCGGACTGTCTTGCGGAATTTTCTGACACGAGTGTCATGAAAAAACTCATGGAGTACATAGACAGGCTTTTTGGAGAGAGGGCGGAAGATGAATGATACGGTGGTTACGCTCAAAAAAGGTGAGGGAAGGAGCCTGAAGGCGGGCGGTTTATGGATTTATGACAATGAGATTGATACCATAAAGGGCTCGTTTCAAAACGGGGACGTTGTCTGTGTCCATGATTTTGACGGGTACGGAATGGGACGCGGTTTTATCAACCAGAATTCAAAAATCAGGATACGGATGATGACGCGCAATCCTGTACAGCAGATTGATGACGCTTTTTTGCAAAGGCGCGTGCAGGCGGCGTGGGATTACAGAAAAGATACTGTGGATACGTCTTCCTGCAGGGTTATTTTTGGGGAGGCGGATTTTCTGCCCGGGATTGTGGTGGATAAGTATGAGGATGTGCTTGTTGTGGAATCGCTTGCGCTGGGAATTGACCGTTTTAAGGAGACGATTGTGGCACTTTTGAAAGAGGTGCTTTTGAAGGACGGTATAAAAATCCGTGGTGTGTATGAGAGAAGTGACGCGAGGGAACGCGATAAGGAGGGCATTCCCCGGGTAAAGGGTTTCATCGGGGAGGCGTTTGACACAGATATTGAAATTGTTGAGAACGGCGTGCGTTATATGGTTGACGTGGCAAACGGTCAAAAGACGGGATTCTTTCTTGACCAGAAGTACAACCGGCTTGCGATACAGAGACTTTGCAAGGGAAAACGTGTTTTGGATTGTTTTACGCATATGGGAACATTTGCGTTAAATGCAGGTACTGCAGGGGCATATGAAGTTACCGGAATCGATATTTCCGAGTTCGCGGTGCAACAGGCGGCGGATAATGCAAGACGCAACGGACTGCAGGATACCGTGCATTTTCGGTGTGCAAATGTCCTGGATGAGTTGCCGCGTTTGGCTGCTGCGGGCGAGCAGTATGATGTGGTGATTTTGGACCCTCCGGCATTCACAAAGTCAAGGGAAGCGACGAGAAATGCGGTCAAGGGCTATCGCGAGATTAACCGGAAAGGTCTCCAGCTGGTAAAGGACGGGGGATATTTGGCGACGTGCTCCTGCTCACATTTCATGACACAGGAGTTGTTTGCAAAGACCATCAGGGAAGCGGCAGGGAGCGTACATAAACGCCTGCGCCAGGTGGAGTTTCGGACGCAGGCACCTGACCATCCGATTTTGTGGGCGGCGCAGGAGAGCTATTATTTGAAGTTCTATATTTTTCAGGTGGTAAATGAAAGGTAATTTTTTAAGAACCGGAAACCTTAAGTTTGTGCCAAATACAGAGATTTAGTGAAAATGGCAACTATCATAGCTTATCGGGAAATGGTGTAATTTAATATTAAAATGGTGTAGCAAATGGTGTAAAAACCGAAGGGAAAAGTAGTTGTGTAACAGCCTGTTAAACCTGGTATTACGGATGTATATACAGGTAGAGGATTTGCAGGTAAAGAAAGTAATCATGATAAGGGATATTTCAAGTTGTTATTTTGAAATATCCCTTATTTTTTGGTGACATTATGTTTATATCATTTTTTTTGCATTGTTAATGCTTTGATATAACATGTTAAATTCATTTTTTGTTATGCTCCTTTGTGGTATGCAGATGCGCTTGTCCATAAAAGATATTTCCACTACTTTTTTCTTGGAAAAAAAGAATACTATTCCAAGCACGATACAGACAAAAGCGATTGTATTCATGGTGTAAGTCATCCACTCCGGTAATTCAATAGACATATCAATCCATTGCAGGTAATTATTGATTTTATCAAGAATGCTGTTAAGTTTATCAATTATAGTCTTGATAATTTCGAGTGTAGTTCCACCAAGTATGAATGCCATACATTTTTTAGGAGAGTGTTTTGCAAGATAGCCCATAGCAATAAAGCCTTTAAGAATGCTGCTTCTTTGTATGTATGATATCGATAAAATTCTTTATTTTTTAAGTACCAAAATTTTCCTTCAAATGTAATTTTATCTGAAAAGACTTTGATACCACATAAATGTTTTTCATTTATAGGTAAATATAGTTTGTTAGTATTCATATTCTTTGTAATAGGAACTATTAATCCGCAAAAGGGCAGAAAGAAAATTCCTTATTATTTAGTTTTTATCCACGACTGTTGCAAAATATCATTTGTTTTTATTCTTAAAAAAATCTTGAACACGACGTATTTGTTTTTGAAAATCCTGTGATTCTTCAATTCCATAAATAGATGCATCAAATTTAATCGTTCCTCCTGCGTATTCTATAAAAAACAGACTTTTTCTGCTTATTAAAGAAGAAAGCAGTAATAATATGCCGGGAATTAAGAGAAACAACGGAATCTGTGAAAGTGTTCCTAATTCTAAAGATATGATGAGCAGCTCACTTATTATGCCTATAACAGTCAGGGCTGTTCCTGAAATAAGTTTCCATAGTTCCGGTTCAGTATAAATAAATCCGGTTCCTGTAACATCTTCGACATTTACAACCTTTTCAGCCCGGTATTGTGTGACAGAAACGTTATTACTATCAAACATAGTTCCATATAGGTAAATTAATTAAATTCCATTTATGCTGATATAGGGCATATGTCATACAATTCGCAAGAAGCGTATTCTGAATATAAATCGTGAATTTGAATAATCGGAAGTCTAAAACTGTTTATGGATATATTTAAATTTCTGTTATAACATATATAATATTTTTCATTATAAAATTTGCTATTCTCTATTGCTTTTTCATGAGTAGTTTCTGATGCTCTTTTTCTTGGAATTTTTGAAACTGTTGCAAAAAAACATTTGTTTGTACAACAAAGCATTGACAATGACACACAGAACAAGTATTCTTAACTTGCAGAGATGGAGAAATGGGTTAGATGAAAAATTGCTTTCAATAAGTATAAGGGTAAGTGAAGAAGAATACATAAATTTAAGCAAGCAGCTCGTTTGGGGGAATACGCTTCATATAGCGAATTTAATTAGACGAACAGCATTAATTGAGACTGCTAAAATAATTAAAGAAAATGTTGAAGAGGGAGAAAATGCCAATGAACGTAATTAGTCTGTTTAGTGGATGTGGTGGACTTGACTTAGGATTTGAGAGGGCAGGATTTAACATTCCGGTAGCGAATGAATTTGATAAGACAATTTGGGCGACATTCAAAGCTAATCATCCTAATACATACTTGATAGAAGGAGATGTAAGACAAGTAACGAAAGAGGATTTAGAACAATATATAGATGGAGAAGTTGATGGTATTATTGGAGGACCTCCTTGTCAGTCCTGGTCTGAAGCAGGTTCGCTTAAAGGAATTAAGGATGCTAGAGGACAGCTGTTTTTTGACTATATTAGAATTCTTAAAGAATTTAAACCAAAGTTTTTTCTTGCAGAAAATGTAAGTGGTATGTTAGCGAATAGACATTCAGAAGCGGTTCAAAATATTCTTAATTTGTTTGATGATGCAGGATATGATGTGTCTTTTACACTTGTCAACGCTAAAGATTATGGTGTGGCAGAGGAAAGAAAGAGAGTATTTTATATTGGATTTAGAAAAGACTTGAACATTGATTTCGGATTTCCTAAAGGTTCTACAAAGGATGATGATAAGAAGATTACACTTAGAGATATAATATGGGATTTGCAGGATACGGCAGTTCCTTCTGGAGATAAAAATCATCATAATCCAAAGGCAATTAATAATAATGAATATTTTACAGGAGCATATTCCCCTATTTTTATGAGCCGTAACAGAGTAAAATCATGGGATGAACAGGCGTTTACGGTTCAGGCATCAGGAAGGCAGTGTCAGTTGCATCCACAAGCCCCTAAAATGGTCAAAGTAGGGCAAAATGATTGCAGGTTTGTGGAAGGGAAAGAAAATCTTTACCGCCGGATGACAATAAGAGAAGTTGCAAGAGTACAGGGATTTCCAGATGATTTTAAATTTATCTACGAAGATACGAATACGGCATATAAAATGATTGGAAATGCTGTTCCGGTTAATCTTGCATACGAAATTGCCGTGGCAATAAAGAAATATCTTGAGGGCAATGGAGCAGAAGTAGAAGTAGATAATGAGGCTATAGATGCAAAGGAGGTCAATGAGAAGAAAGTGAGTACTAAGAGTAATAATCAGGGAAGAGCATATGAATATGCTTGGATAAAAACATTGTATAAGGCACTGCATGAGCTGAGAAAGACGAGAATTATAGATAATTCAAGTTTGTATGCTAACGAAAAAGCATGGGAATTTATGGATGACGAAATGCAGGAAACATTTATGATTTCAGCAGAGGCTGCAATTAATGCCGTACTTGAAATGGAACCGAGATTATCTGAAAGTGATAACGATGAATTAACATTGGAATTTCAGAAAGATGGTGCAGGGGTTAAAGGTGATGTCAGGGATATTGTTATTCGCAGAGATGATATTGAATGGGAGATTGGGCTGAGTATAAAGCATAATCATGATGCGGTTAAGCACAGTAGACTAAGTCATAAATTAGATTTTGGAAAAGAATGGTTTGATATGCCATGTAGTGAGAAGTATTGGGATGCGGTAAATCCAATATTTAATACGCTTAAAGCAGAAAAAGAAAATGGAGTAAGGTGGTCAGAAGTCGCAGGCAAAGATGAAGAAGTGTATGTACCATTGCTTCAGGCATTTATGGATGAAGTAAATAGAGCATATAAAGAAGATAAGAATATGCCACGAAAAATGATTGAATATCTTATCGGAATAGAGGATTACTATAAGATTGTTAGCCGTGACAGCAGACGTCTTACATTAATTCACACATTTAATATGCATGATACTTTAAATAAGCCTGGTAAAAATAAGATTTCGGCGATTACGGTGCCTGTTGTAGAATTGCCAACTAGACTTGTTGCACTTGAGTTTAGACCCGATAGTAGCAATACGGTTGAAATGTTCTTAGATAATGGATGGCAGCTGAGCTTCAGAATTCATAATGCAAGCACTAAGGTAGAACCGAGTCTGAAGTTCGATGTACAGTTTATTGGTATGCCAACATCCGTTTTAAATATAGAATGTAAATGGAATTAAGGCGGTGCAGACATTAAGAAAAATGTTGTTAAGCTTCAAACTAGATGTATATGAAAAGATAAAATCAGGCAGGAAGATATTTGTACATAGAAGAATTTTTCCAAATGAGCAAATTATGGCATATATGTATGTAAGTTCACCAGTAAAAGCAATTACTGGTATTGTGTACTTGGGTAAGAGGCGTTGCTTATAGGATTGACTTATGATTTTAAAGAAGATGGAAACGGTCAGTTAGTATCAATTAGTGAAAAATTTCAAGATTAAAAGGTAAAATAATTAATTTTCGTCGTTTTAGACAAGGAAATGAGGGCTTTTAGTGTACAGCTTATAACAGAATGCACAAAAATAAGTCGCGCCCGTTTGTTTCTTGGTTATTCGGGGACTGTGTGGCGCGACGCCTTTATTTTTCCATATGAATATTGAATTGTCATTCTATTCCACACATACGCTTATATTCATTCGTGCTCATTCCGCCAAACAACCGGCGGGGATAATTGTTAATGGTGTTTTCGATTTCCTTTATCTGCCTGTCGGTATACTGTCCTATATCCTCACCCTTTTTGATGTATTTGCGGATTAGCTTGTTGGCGTTCTCATTACTGCCACGCTCACATGACGCAAACGGGTGGCAGAAATAGAGTTCGGTTCTTTGCATATCCTCCATGCATGAATTTTCTATGTCTACGTGCAACGCAAATTCACTGCCGTTATCCGCCGTTATGGTTCTGTATGTGCTTCTGAAATTTTCCGTGCCCATTTCCCTTTCGATTTCGTTTATCTTTTTTAGGACACTAGCCGCCGTGCGGTCTTTGATTTTATGGATACGCTCCTCACGTGTCATTCGCTCCGTCAGGACTAGAAGGCAGACTTTGCTTTTGTCCTTGCCGCTGTATACGGTGTCCATCTCCCAATCGCCATAGCTTGTGCGGTCTTTTATTTCCTTCGGTCTGTCCTCTATGCTCTTTGCGCCGCTCTTTTGATAACGTATCCGCTTATGTTCTTTATCGGATTTCTTCTTTTTAATTACCTTATATGTAAGGTCACTGTCCGTCACGTTCGGGATTATTCCCTTGTGTATGTAGCTGTATATGGTGCCCGTGCAAACGGGTGTGTGGGCTTGTGTGCGCCTTAAGGTGACGCTTATTGCATACGGGGCGTACTTTTCCCCAATGACAAGATTTTTTATCGTTTCGAGCGTCGTTTTGTCATTTTCCAGTTTTATTTTCGCGCCCTTGTTGTGTCCCGCCTCGTCCTGCTTGCGCTGTCCGACATCTGCAAGGTATTTCATGTAAGGTCTCAAATGCGTGTCAAGCTGTTCGACCGTGCCGCGCTTTATTTCCCTGTATACTGCCGTAATACTTCGGTTCAGTATTTCAGCTATCTTTTCGGGCTTTTCCTTCTGTTCAAGGAGCGTTTCAATTTTTGTGCGTTCGTAGAATGTGAAGTATCCTGCCATTTCCTTTTTCCTTCCTTTCCCTGTCCGATTATCGGACAACCTTTGTGTGGGGTTATTGTTTCATCTCAACTAAGGCTAACAGAAAAAATAAAGCCCGTCAAAGCGGGTGCTCATTTCGGGCGTTCCTTTGACTGGCTTCATTTTCCCTGTTTGGGAGGTTTTGGAAGTATTCGGTTTTCCTTTGAATTGTCGGGACTTTCAGTATCCCCTATTTCGTATGTTATTTCCATAGTGTCGGGCGGCAATTCCATGATGGTTATTTTCCTGTGTGCTTCTTTTACGACAATCTCCTTCATATATCTTATGTCATCGGCACAGCTTTCCATGACTTCCCTTTTTGAGTTCCAAACGAAATGTTTTTCCGCCTCTGTCTTGGGGGCGTTGGAGAGATAGCGGCGCTGTCCGAAAAGATAGTGTTCCGTTTCCTTTGTTATGTACTTGCAAATGTAATTGCTTGCCGCCGCACTGTCATCAACCAGTGTGGCAGTGGAAAAGCCCCAAGACCAGTTTGGTATGTTAAATACGGGTCTGCCCTTTTTGTCAAAATGTCCGCTAAATACAAACTGCAATTCGTCGCATCCTGAAAACAATCCATGAAAATGATAGTTTGTATTGTCGAGATGCAGTTCAGGGACAACCAAGTATTTCAGGTTCGGACATTTGCGTTGCTTAGTATTATTTAGGTTTCTTGCCATTCGCTTCATGACCGCTTTAAAGTCGCCTGCATTTGTTTTTGTCCGATTGAAAGTAAATGTTACAAACCATTTCCAATTGTGGGAACGCGCTATATTGTAAATGGTGTTTTTCGTCCTTGCAAGCGATACGTTTATACAGTGTTCCCTTTCCTCGTCCGTGCGTTCCGAATTGTGGTAGGAACGTTCAAGCTTTTCATGGGGCTTGTTGTGGTATGCAACGGAATTTGTGTAATAGGTCAGTTGCTGTCCGTACGGATAGTTTAGCACACGGAGATTGTAGGCGTTTTCGGGACACTGACGATTAAGCTCTTTTTCTGCAAGCATCTTTTCATACCGCTTTACAATGCGTTCGTGGCGTTGCTTCTTTGTCTCAAAAAGCATTGCGCATTCGGATATGTCGATATCGTCAATGCGCTTTTCGTCCTGCACAATAACCGCCTGTCCGTCCTGTCCGATTATCGGACAATCAGTAGAAATGTAAGACTGTCCATGTATTAGGTTTTTCACTTTTCCTTTTCCTTTAATTACCCTTTGGATTTACCTACAAACCTGTAAATTTATCAAGTGAGTAGGTTTTATTGCTATTGTCAAGTAGGGGGGGGCTACCCAAACGGGCATTCCACCTCAAGTTCGCGTTGTTCTCGCTCCTTCCTTTCCTTTTCCTTTCTTATTCCGTCTTCCCACATCCTTATACAGTTCCTGTCAAAAATATCGTTGGCAACGTCCGAACCGTATTTTTCACGGAGCATGTCATAATGCCTGTCGGGGTCAATACCGTATTTTCTGTAATACGTCTGACTGTTGCGGTAATCCAAAATTCTTCCCTTCGTCATTTTTCCCTTTCCCCTTTCCGTTACGAACTGCCGCCACGGTCGTTAAGCCTCGCTACGCTTCGGCTATTCCGCCCGTGCCGGTAGTTCGTAACTGTCGTAAAATTCGTAAAACTTCCGTTTTCCGCGAAAATAGCGGCTTGCCATCCTGCTGTTTTTCTTACCGCTAAGCGTATAATCCCTTTCTATGGCTATAAAAAGCCTTCCACCTGCAAGAAAGCCTAAAAGCTTTCCCATGATTTTATAATTGTTTATACACCTGTGCTCTATCTCCTTTTGGAGAATAGAACGGATTTGTTTGTCGATAACCTTGTCATCCTGCGATATTAGATAGCAGTCATAACCGTAATGCCTGTGCATACGAAAAAACTGACACCAGTCAAGGCGGTCAGAGCGGTTCCAAGTCCTCGTGTTAAAAAGCTCCTGACACTCATCCAGTACTAGGATTGTCTGCCCTTCCATTATCTGTCCCCTTGCATTCTTTTTGTGGAAGTTCAGGGCGTAGCCGTAAAGTCCGTTTATGTAGGAAAAGCCCGTTTTTGCGTCGGGTTTCCTGTATGCGTTGGTAAGCCATTCGCGGTTGCTGATATAGATAAACTGCCCAAGCCTTTCCTTATGTTTTACCTTGTCAAAAGCGTGTTCATTTATCCGTATATTGGATATAACATTTTTGCCTTTTAAAAGGGAATTGTATATAATTTCTGCCATGTGAAGGGATTTGCCGTTGCCGGGCTTCCCCGTGAAATAATAAATCATAAAAACCACCTTTCCTTTATCCTAACCTGTCTATTATGAACCTTCTAACCGTTGCGGAAACGGTATCATACATGTAGTATGCAAGAATGGCGGATGCCCAGGCATACGTTATCGCAAGCGCGTTATCGAACGGGACAAACCAATTAAGATAGGGAAGGAAATCAAATTCGCCTATAAAATCAAGAACCGTTTGGAAAGGACTGTCGGGCAGAAGGTTTAAGACCGCCATAATGACAGTTTTTAACACTAGTATAAATGTTTTTAAATA
>DKYC01000062.1 GCA_002492295.1 Lachnospiraceae bacterium UBA7110 | reverse complement strand
ATTTTTGTACAGATTTTCTCTTGCTTTTCCAGAATGATTGCTGTATTATGAGTTTACATAATGGAATTTACATAATTGGGGAGAATATCCAAATTTGGTTTGCGATATTGACGGAGGTGCTATTATGAAAAAAAACAGGATTATGAGGATCTCAGCGCTGTGCGCTCTTACAGCCGGGATGGTTTTGAGTCCGGCAGGGCAGATGGGTGTGCAGGCGGCTGAGGTGATTGCCACGGTGCAGGGCAGCGTCATGAAGGGAACGACGACAGATCTTTTAAAACTTGCCACGAAAGAAGGCAATATGGAAATCAAGCTGGACAGCAGCACGGATGCGAGCGGCTGTAAGGTTCTGCTTCCTGGCTATGATGTCAGCGTTTCGGTAGCCCATGGCTCTGACGAGTATCTGCATGCGGTGAGAATTGTCAGCGGTTTGAAGTCCGATATGGTTTCTCTGGATACGTCCAAGTATTCCACGGTCAGCGGAACCATCAGCGAGAAGTCGAAAGACGGTATTTTGTACGTGAAGACGCCGCAGGGAGATATGGAGATCAAACTTGACGCCACCACGGATATGAGCGGATGCTCTGTGCTTGTGGCGGACAAGACCTATCAGATTACTGTTGTGCGCGGTTCGGATGCCTACATGCATGCGACTGCCATTTCCGATTCGTCAGGTGTAGCGCTTGGGAGCGGCAGTACTGCTTCGACCGTGCCCGCCTCCTCACTGACGCCGGCGCCGGAATCTTCGGTGGGTGTTGATACCAGCACGGTTACGGGTACGGTAAATAAGAAGACAACTTCTGACCGGTTGTTTTTGGATACACAATACGGTCAGATGGAGATTGCGATCGATCAGAATACGGATTCCAGAGGCGGCATTTTTCTGATGGAGGACAGAAAACTGTCAGTGGCCGTTTATCGTGGTTCTGATGCGGTTATGCACGCAGCGACCATTGTGGCGGCCAAGGAGAGCGTCATTCCCGTATATGTAGATAATACTTCTCCGGCAACGGTGACGGGAACTGTCAGCAGCAAATCGACGGAAAATATTATGTTCCTGCATACGAACGACGGCGACATGGAGCTCAAGTTGGATAATGTGAGAAGCGTCACGGGATGTAAGGTGTTGGTGAGAGGCAGAAAAGTAACGGTGACCTGTGCGCGCGGCTCGGATGCTTATATGCACGCCATTGATATTATCGGAAACTAATATCGGAAGTTAAGCCATATGCCCTGACGGTATATGGCTTGTTTTTTGAGAACAGGAGGCATGGGGCATGCAGTTTACCTATGAATGCTATAAAGCATTGCTGCAAAAACTGAGAGAGCATGGTTATGAGATAGCGGATTATGAATCGTGGAGGCAGAAAAAACGCTGCGTGATTCTGCGCCATGATATTGATTATGATGTGCATAAGGCGGTTGAGATGGCTGAATTTGAGCAGGAGGAGGAAGCTGCAAGCACTTATTTTGTGCTGCTGACCTCAGATTTTTATAATGTATTTTCCAGGGGAACCAACCAGGCGCTCCATAAAATAATAAGCTGCGGACACACGATCGGTTTGCATTTCGACGAGGTGAGATATCCGTTTCTTGCGGGTGATCCGGAAGGAATCAGACAGAAAATTGCCGAGGAGGCGGAAATTCTCAGCACGGCGGTCGGGCAAAAGATAACTACGGTTTCCATGCACCGGCCAAGTAAGGAGATACTGGATGCCGATTTGCAGATACCGGGTATCATAAACAGTTATGGCAAGGTTTTCTTTAAAGATTTCAAATATTTATCGGATTCCCGCCGCAGATGGAGAGAGCCGGTAGAAGAGATCATTTCGTCAAAACAGTATGAAAGGCTTCATATTCTGATTCATGCCTTTTGGTATAACCGGCAGGAGATAGACCTGCACGATTCCGTTGTCCGGTATGTCAATGGAGGAAACCGTCAAAAGTATGTTTGGCTGGAGGATAACATTACGGATCTTGGGGCAATTATGCCGCCGGAAGAAGTTTTATAGAAATGGGAGAAGAAAGGATAAGAGCCGGAATCATGAAAGTAAGAAAAATCCTGGAATGGCTGGACAAGCAGGGATATGCATACACTTTTACGGGCAAAACGGACGTGGAGATCAGCGGGTTTTCCAGTCTTGCCAATTATGCGGAAAATACCCTTACATGGATTAAAAATGAAAAAAATTATCACAACGCCGGGCGGGCAGACGGGGTAGCTTGTGCCGTGGTACAAAAAGGCGTGAAAACGGATTACACTACAGTCATAGAAACGGACAATTCAAAGGAAGTATTCTTTGCAATTCTGCGCAATTTTTGGGGAGAAAAGCAGATAGAGGGAAGCGTCGGGGAGGGAACTGTCCTGTCAAAAGAGGCTGTGATTGATCCGACGGTTATCATCGGATGTAACTGTACGATCACGGGGGACGTAGTAATCGGGGCGCATACGATTATCGGACATAACGTGGTGATACAGGGACGGGTCAGAATAGGGGAAAACTGTTATATACAGTCGGGCGCGGTGATTGGCACGGACGGTTTCGGATTCAGCAAAGACCCGGAAACGAAACACAGGACGAGGGTGGAGCATTTTGGCGGCGTGGAAATTGGCAATGACGTATTTATCGCAGGGCAGGTGAGTATCGAGAGAGGGACGATTGACAATACGGTAATCGGAAACGGTGTAAAAATTGAAGCGCCCACGCTGATTGCCCATAATAATGTGATAGGGGATGACACGATCATTCTCGCTTCCGCTCTCTACGGAAGTGTAAAGGTGGGGGCGCGGTCTTATATCTCCGCCAGCACGATAGAAAATCAGATGACAGTCGGGGATGACACGGTGATCGGCATGGGCTCTGTCGTGAATAAACCCATTGGGGATCATGTGATCGCTTATGGAATCCCTGCAAGGGTAGTGAGAGAGAATGACAGCGATTTATAGAGAGCGGATTAAATTTTATTATCTTTATAATTGACAATCTCACATAATGGGTGTATTATCTGTATAGTTATTTCATATTTATCCTATTGAGTAACTAGGATATAGAAGTTATGGGATTGAATGAGAATAAAATGCAGGACAAAAAGGAGGTCATTTCAATGGCGAACATTAAAAAGAGTGCGGCGGAGCTGATCGGCCACACACCTCTGATGGAGGTAGTCAATTACGAGAAGAACAATAACATTAAGGATGCGACAATTCTGGTTAAGCTGGAATACCTGAATCCGGCAGGATCGGTGAAGGATCGTATCGCTCTCCACATGATTGAGGTGGCGGAGAAAGAGGGCAAGTTAAAGCCCGGCGGCACAATCATTGAGCCTACCAGCGGTAATACGGGAATCGGCTTGGCAGCGATGGCGGCGGCAAAGGGATACAAGGCGGTGCTGACATTGCCGGAGACGATGAGCGTGGAGAGGCGCAAACTCCTGCAGGCGTATGGCGCGGAACTTGTGCTGACAGACGGTTCAAAAGGGATGAAGGGCGCGATTGAGAAGGCGGAGGAACTGCGGGCGGCAACACCCGGCTCCATCATTTTAGGACAGTTTGAGAATCCGGCTAACCCGGCAGCCCACAGGGAGACTACCGGCCCTGATCTCTGGGAAGACACGGACGGAAAGGTTGATATTTTCGTTGCGGGTGTCGGTACTGGCGGTACGATCACGGGCGTCGGCGGTTATTTGAAAGAGAAAAAGGGTACGGTAAAAGTAGTGGCCGTTGAGCCTGAGAGCAGTCCGGTACTTTCCGGCGGACAGCCGGGAGCCCATAAGATTCAGGGAATCGGCGCAGGCTTTGTACCTGAGGTGTTAAACACGGATGTTTATGATGAGATCATCAAGGTTTCCAATGAGAACGCTTTTGCGGCGGGCAAAGCGATTGCGGTACAGGAGGGCGTGCTGGTAGGTATTTCTTCCGGAGCGGCGCTGTATGCGGCAACAGAGCTGGCAAAACGACCGGAGAATAAAGGAAAGACGATTGTGGCGCTTTTGCCGGATTCCGGAGACAGATATTTATCGACACCGTTGTTTTCGGCAGAGTAACGTGTTAAAATACAAACGAGCGGTTATAAAACGCTTAAGAGGAGGATAAAATTATGAAAAAGAAAGTGATTGTAACTTTAGTGACAGCGGTTCTTGCCTTTGGCGCGCTTACGGGCTGCGGCGGCAAGAAGGATGACAGCACCATTACGGTGGCAGCTTCCGCGACACCCCATGCGGAGATCTTAGAGCAGGTGAAGCCGATTCTGGCGGAGCAGGGATACACGCTGGAGGTGACAGTCTTCAACGACTATGTACAGCCGAATCAGGTGGTGGAGAGCGGCGAGTATGACGCGAACTATTTCCAGCACATTCCTTATCTGAATTCCTTCAATGAGGAGCAGGGCACACACCTTGTCAATGCAGGCGGTATTCACTATGAGCCCTTTGGCATTTATCCCGGCACCAAGAGTGACCTTTCCGAGATCGCGGATGGAGATACCATTGCGGTACCCAACGATACCACTAATGAGGCGAGAGCCCTTCTGCTCTTACAGGACAACGGCATTCTGACCTTGAAGGATGGCGTGGGTCTGGAAGCGACCGTGCGCGATATCGCGGATAACCCTTATAATGTGGAGATTCAGGAACTGGAGGCGGCGCAGGTGCCCAGAGTGAAGGACGAGGTGGCATTTGTGGTGTTAAACGGTAACTATGCGATGGAGGCGGGCTTCTCTGTGGCGAAGGATGCGGTGGCTTATGAGCAGTCCGATTCCGAGGCGGCAAAGACCTATGTGAATGTGATCGCAGTCAAGGAGGGCAACGAGAACAACGATGCCATCAAGGCTCTGGTGGCGGCGCTCAAGTCCGACACGATCAAGGAGTACATAAACAATACCTATGACGGTGGTGTGATTCCCTTCGAGTAAGCGGTGATACTCGCGCACAGAGGATCAGAATATGGAAAAGAGGGTATTTCCCGATCGGGAGATGCCCTTTTTTGTTGCGAACGGAAACGGGAACGATTATAATAGCACTGGCGGGAAAGAGAGGAAAGAAGAGCATGAAACGTATCTTTTTTGTGGAAGATGATCTGAGCCTGATCAACGGATTGACCTTTGCGATGAAAAAGGAGGGCTATGAAATAGATGTGGCGAGAACCAGTCTGGAGGCGGAAACACTTTGGACAGGGGAAAAATATGATCTGGTGATTTTGGATGTGTCTCTTCCCGACGGGTCAGGTTTTGAGCTGTGCAAAAAGATCCGTCAAAATTCTAAGGTGCCGATCATGTTTCTCACCGCGGCGGACGAGGAGACGGATATTATTATGGGATTGGATATCGGCGCCGATGACTATATAACGAAACCTTTTAAGCTGGCGGTGTTTCTTTCGAGAATTAACGCTCTTCTCCGCAGGAGTGAAAATTTCAGAAGACAGGATGCGGAGCTTACCTCCAACGGGATCACGGTGCATCTGCTTAAGGGCGTTGGGTATAAAAATGGAGAGCCCCTTGCGTTGACTTCCAATGAGTACCGGCTCCTGTGTCTGTTTATGGAAAATCCGGACGTGGTGCTCTCTGTGGAGCAGATTCTCGGAAGATTGTGGGACAGCGACGAGAATTTTATAGACAATAAGACGCTTACCGTATATATCAGAAGACTGCGTATGAAGATTGAGGATAATCCTGGCGAACCGAAAAGGATCGTAACGGTTCGGGGTATGGGATACAAGTGGGATACGGCAAACGGCGGCTGATGCAGGCGGATGGAACGCTTTGGGATGGAGAGAAAACATGAGAATAATGACGAATCGCAAAATTAAAACTTTGTTTATACAGATTTCATTGTGCATGGTTGGATTTCTGTTGCTTTCTGTGGTCATAGACATTCCGGTGTGCGTTCTTGGCATGGGTATTGCGGCGCTGGTATTCTGCAGCCGGTATTTAACGGAACAGGACAGAATTATGGGTGACGCCGTGAGCCGGATTCAGGCGTTTATTTCGGGGGATCGTGACATCCGCATCGAGTGTAACGAGGAAGGGGAATTGTACCGGTTGTTTCATGAGGTAAATTCTCTGGCGGCCATTCTGAACGCCAAGGCGGAAAACGAGGGACAGTCGAGAAAATTTTTGCAAAATACCATATCGGATATTTCCCACCAGTTAAAGACGCCGCTTGCCGCGCTTAATATTTATAACGGGATTATGCAGACGGAGGCTAAGACAAGGGAACTTTCGACGATTCAGGAATTTACCGGTCTGGCGGAGCAGGAGCTTGACAGGATAGAGACGCTGGTGCAGAATCTTCTGAAAATTACGAAATTCAATGCGGGAAGCGTTGTGCTGGAGAAACACAGGGAAAATGTTGCTGAGATGATGGCCGATGTAGAGCGGCAGTTTTCCTTCCGGGCGGGACAGGAGGGAAAGAAGCTGGTTTTTGCGGGCGGCGAGGATCTTTTCTTTACGTGCGACCGAAGCTGGATCGGGGAGGCAGTGGGTAATCTTGTAAAAAATGCGCTTGACCATACGGAAAGTGGTGATGAGATCCGGGTGGAATGGGGACAGTCCGCCCATGTGATCCGTATAGCGGTAAAGGATACCGGATGCGGGATTCATCCGGAGGATCTGCACCATATTTTTAAGCGGTTTTACCGGAGCAGGTACTCCAAAGATACGCAGGGAATCGGGCTCGGATTACCGTTAGTAAAATCGGTGGTGGAGGCCCACGGCGGTACTGTCGAAGTAGACAGCAGGATGGGTGTAGGGACGACTTTTACCATGAACTTTTTAATTCCTACAAAATTGTAGCCTGAGGGAAGCCTGATTGTAATATTCAAGTGCTATTCTTTCACAAGAGATGAAGATTTTAAAATATCTGGAAAGAGGTGCTTACGATGAAGTTACTGGAAGTCAGTAAAATCAGCAAAACTTATGGCAGCGGGGAGGCGGCGGTTCGCGCTTTAAAAAACGTCAGCTTCTCTGTTCCCAAGGGAGAGTATGTGGCAATTGTGGGCGAATCCGGTTCGGGAAAGAGCACGCTTCTCAACATGATCGGCGCGCTGGATACGCCCACATCAGGGAAGGTGTGGATTGACGGCAAGGATATCTTTGGCATGAAGGAGAATAAACTCACCATTTTCCGCCGCAGAAATATCGGGTTTATTTTTCAGGCATTTAACCTGATACCGGAGCTGACGGTGGAGCAGAATATGGTTTTCCCATTGCTGCTGGATTACCAAAAGCCAAAGAGAAAATATTTGGAAGAGCTTTTGGAGGTGCTGAACTTAAAGGAGCGACGTCACCATCTTCCTAATCAATTATCGGGCGGACAGCAGCAGCGGGTGGCAATCGGGCGGGCGCTGATTACGCGTCCGGCGCTTATTCTGGCAGACGAGCCGACTGGAAACTTGGACACGCAAAACAGCAGCGAGGTTATTGCGCTGTTAAAAGAGGCTTCACGCAAATATGAGCAGACAATTATCATGATAACGCACAACCGAAGCATTGCGCAGGTATCGGACCGGGTGCTGCAGGTGTCGGACGGTATGCTGACTGATTTTGGGAGGTGCCGCGAATGAAAAGCTATCTGAGCTTAATTCCGATTTCAGCGCGCGTCCGTAAAAAGCAGGGGAAAATGATTATGATTTGTATCGTACTCGCTGTATTTTTGGTGACAGCGATTTTTTCACTGGTGGATGCGTTTGCACGAATGGAAACGGAAAACGTAATTGATAAGGGCGGGTATTGGCATATTTATATCAGCGGCATTGGAGAGGATGAGGCGGAGAGCATTGCAAAACGTCCGGATGTTGCAGTTTCGTCCTGGTACGATGTTGCTAATCTTGATGAACATCTAAAGATGAGTAAGGACTATTATATTCAGGGCGCACAGACGGCGTTGTGCGGAATTGAGCAGTCGTTTATCGGCGATATCATGCACTTTTTTGATGCCGACGCGCAGGTGACGGACGAGGATGCGGTGATTCTCACGGAAAACGCGCAGGAGCTTTTAGGTGTTTCTAAGGGCGATACGGTTACGTTAAACACGCCTGCGGGGGATTATGTATTTCGCGTATCGGGGTTTCGGATTAGCGGAAATGGCAAATATGTCACCTCGAACGGCGGGCAGGAAGAGGCATTGATTGTGAATGAAAAACAGGTGGGCGCGTTTATGAATATCAATACGTTTCGCAAAATCTGCGAAGAAAATGGCGAGACGGGCGCACCGCGATATTATATTCAGTTTAAAAAACATAGCAATATGCGCAAGGCGCTAGCGCAGATTAAGGAGCAGTACGGACTTTCCGACAGCGATATCGGATTGCATACCATTTTGATGGCGTCAAGCGGAATTACGAATAAGAAGTATATTAAGAATATGTATCCGGTTATGGGGCTTTTATTTTTCCTGATTTTGACGGCGGGGGTATTGATGATTTCCGGCAGCATGAATAGCAATGTTGCGCAGCGGCTGCAGTTTTTCGGAATGCTGCGCTGTATCGGAGCAAGCAAAAGCCAGATTATCCGCTTTGTGCGGTTAGAGGCACTTAACTGGTGCAAAACTGCTGTTCCAATCGGCGCGGCTCTTGGCATGGTGACAACGTGGGGCTTGAGTGCGGGGCTCAAACATCTGGTCGGCGGAGAGCTATCCAATATTCCTGTTTTTGTCATCAGTCCGCTTGGCATTGTAAGCGGCGTTATCATCGGTGTTGCCACGGTATTTCTTGCGGCGCAGTCTCCGGCAAAGCGTGCGGCGAAGGTATCGCCCGCCTCGGCGGTGTCGGGGAATGCGGAGGGCACAAAGCAGGTAAAGCGTGCGGTCAATCTGCATATGGGAAAAGTGGAAATCGCGCTTGGCATTCACCACGCAGTATCGGCAAAGAAAAATCTTTTGCTGTTGACGGGTTCTTTTGCGATTAGCATAGTCCTGTTTCTCTGCTTTTCGGTTCTGGTAGAACTGATAGATTGCGCGCTGCCGCAGAAGGCATCTGCGCCGGACATTGATATTGCGAGCGAGGATTACAGCAACACTGTAGAAGCTTCCCTTTTGGATGAAATCAGAGGCATAGAAGGTGTCGCACACGCGTTTGGCAGGAGGGTTTGCGATGGTGTTCCGGCAACGGTTGACGGGGAAACTTATACCGTCGAACTGATGTCCTATGACAATTATCAGATTGATTTGCTGGAAAAAGACCATGACCTTAGAAAGGGAAGCAATCTGAAAAAAATGTATGAGGACAGCCGCAATGTACTTGTGATTTGGGACAGGGGAATGCCTTTGGAAATTGGCAATCAAATGGAAGTGAACGGGGAGACGCTTGAGATTGTCGGAATGCTAAAATACAGTCCGTTTAGCAATGACGGGAGCAATGACGGGAAAATCACTGTGATTATGACAGAGGAAATGTTTACGTGTCTTACGGGGATTACCGACTACGCGCTGATTGACGTACAGATGGCAAGCAGGTCAACAAATGAGAACAATGAGGCGGTTGAACAAATCCGCAGGCTATCATCAGACTATGTGTTCCGTGACCGGCGCGAGGAAAGCGTTGCGGCAATGTATTATGCAGTTGTGGCATTTGTTTACGGTTTTCTAATCATTATCGCGCTGATTGCGCTGTTAAACATTATGAACAGCATTTCCATGAGTGTATCCGCCAAAATCAATCAGTATGGTGCGATGCGGGCAATCGGAATGAGCGCACGGCAGTTGACCAAAATGGTTGCGGCAGAAGCGTTCACTTACGCGGGATGCGGCTGTGTTGTAGGCTGCGCGGTCGGGCTGCCGCTTAGCAAATATATGTACGATTTTTTGATTACTGCGCATTTTTTCTACGCGTCGTGGAGCGTTCCGGTGGGGCAGATTATCCTGATTGTGTCGTTTGTTTTGGCATCGAGTGCTGCTGCAGTGTACGCTCCGGCGAAACGGCTGTATGCGATGGAGATAACGGAGACGATTAATGAACTGTAAATAAAGATGCAGCTGCCTGAAAAACAGGCAGCTGCATTGATGTTCTTATTCAAAAATCCGGACCTGCTCCTTTGTCAGTGAATCAATTATCTGAATCAGCTTTTGGAAATCTGAAATCAGTTCTTTGGAATAAGCTTCTGCCTTCTCGTAAATCTGCTGCAGTTCATCCGTGCGGCCGGAGCGGATTGCAGAAATCATTTGCGTGCCGTAGGAATGGAAGGTTTTATGTTTTTCTTCAAGACTGTTCCAAATATCAAGTACTTTTGGATTTACAGGCTTAAAGGCATAGTAGAAGTGTCCGAGACCGCACTTTGTACAATCCGTCTGCAACGGCTTCAGTTCGCCTGTATGTGCAATTGTTTTTAAGGTGTTGAGCCAGTTCTGATGTGCACTGACCGCACTGTTTAAACAGTTTAACATCACCTGGTTATCCATCATATAAAAGGCGTCGCGCGCCATATTCCCCATAATCTTTGTCGACTCGTCCAAATGCTTTTCAATTGTCTTGGAGGGCTCCACAAGCTCAGCAATGGAATGACTCGAAATTGCCAAAGAAGCGGTGTTTTCCTTTAGGCTTTGACATTGCTCGTTCACATACTGCATCTGATGGTCCAGCTCGTTCATGGAGCTGCTGATTTCTTCGCTTACAGCGGCAAGGGAAGAAACGGAGTCGGCAATGTGCTCCATGCTGGTGCGGTTGTTTCCCGTGATTTTCCATACGTTTTGAATATTATCGTTAATATGTTCCAGTTCGGTGACGGTTGTGTCTACACTGTCGGAGCTCTTTTTGGAAGCCTCCTGAATGCTGGAAATAAAAGCACCCATGCTTCCGGTCAGGGATTTTGTCTCGTCTGCAAGCTGACGGATTTCCTCTGCGACAACGGCAAAGCCTTTGCCTGCCTCTCCTGCGCGTGCTGCTTCTATGGAAGCGTTTAACGCCAGCAGATTGGTCTGTGAGGAAATGGAGTTGATTGCGGTGATGACTTCATTCATATGCTGAATGATATCAAGCAGACCGTAAATGTCTGCTTTCATTTCCGTCGCAGTGGAAATGGCAGAGGCTGACAGCTCTGAGATTGAAGTCAGTTCTTTTTCGCTGTTATTGATGTCTTCCATGACCTTTGTGGATTCGTCAGAAACCTCAATAATCGTGGAAGTCAGGCTTTCATGTGCTTTTGACACTTCTGAGGCTATATTTGCCGTGGATCCGGACGATTGGCTGATAGTATCAACAGCGTTTGAAATGGAAGTGTTAATCTGCTCCACAGTGGCGACATTTGTTTCCAGCGTTAAATCCATGGAACTCATGCGGATTACAGCGTCCAGGGTTTTTGTTACAGCCTGTTCAAATTCCGTTCTCCCGCTGATTAAGCGGCGGTGGATATTATTCAATTCTCCGTTTGACGGATCATACTGCATGTCAATCAGTCTGGAAACGGAAGTAATGGCGGTGTCGGAATATCTTTTTTTTATTTTCATGTCTGTGTCTCCTTTCGCAGTCGTAAGTACTTTACCATTGTAGCATGGTTTCTGAAAAAAGTCACTATTTTTGGAGGTATCAAAAAATGTCGAATAGGCTTGCAGGATAGCAGTCGGAAATGGTATCATAATACTAAGAGTGTTTTTTTGGGGGTGCATTATGGAAGACCGGTCATTACGGCGCAATATCGCAATGATTGTTTTTTGTATTATCATAAATACACTGGGAAAACTGATTGCGGCAGGACTTTGTCTGCCCATATGGTTTGACGTGGTGGGAACCTGTGTGGCAGCATATTTTACGGGACCTGTGGGAGCCGTGCTCGCAGGGGTTGTGGGAAATATAATTTATTCCATGCTGGTACAGGGGGAATGGATTTATACGTTTATCAATGCGGTGATAGGCGTTTTGTTCTATGTCTGCGTGAAAAGAAAGTACCTCGAAAAATTTGATACTGCTGTGATGTCAAGCTTTTTAATGGCAGTTGCCGCAATTGTTTTGTCCGTTCCGCTGAATTTGCATTTTTATGGAGGAAAATGCGGGAACTTTTGGGGAGATGTGTTCTTTGACATGCTTGAGTGGTACGGTGCGGGCAGGGTCATCTGCAGCCTGGGAGGCGAGGCAATTATTGATATTATAGATAAACCGGTCAGCGTCGTGGTTTCTTATATTGTGATAGAGCGTATCCTAAAGTACAGGGGTATCAGGAGGGAACACGGCGGGGATATCATAAAGACGCTTGCCGCTCTTGTTTTGGTGCCGGCGCTTTTTGCAGGAAGCATTGCGGCGGAAACGCGTGCGGCGGAAGTGGGGGATAAAGTCCCCGAGAGAAACTTTGATGAAAATTATGTTGAAACAATTTATGACAGTAGGACAGGCATGCCGTATTCTGAGGCAAACGCGGTTGCGGAAACGGCGGACGGAACGATTTGGATTGGCGGTTATGCGGGACTGACAAAATATAACGGAAAGGAATTTGAGTTTGTAAACGGCATTACAGGTGTCTGCGCACTGATGACGGACAGCAGGGGACGGCTTTGGATTTGTACAACTGACAGTGGGTTCGCTGTGTATGAGGACGGTGTTTTTCATACGTTTTCGGTTGAAGACGGACTTCCGACCAATTCCATCCGGGCGATGGCGGAGGCGCCGGACGGAAGTGTCTATATTGGAACGAACGGAAAACTGTGCAGAGTCTGGGTCGAAGGGGATAAAATCACGGATATTAAGATGATATCGGGGGGCGAGTATGCCACCTCGCTTGTGGTGTATGGCGATATCCTGGCAGGCGTTACAAATGCCGGTAATGTTTTTTTGCTTGAGAATGACAGGCTTTTATATGTTGTGGAACCGCAGCTGCAAAATACATACTATACCTGTGTGTCCGTGGTGGACGGGCATCTGCTTGTCGGTACATCGGAAAGCTATGTCGAGGAATTTAAGGTCTTTAAGAATATGTCTGTGACAAGCAGGAGGATAGATGTAGGCGGATTTATTAACATCAGGGATATCAGTGTCTGTAGCGGCGGGCGCATATGGATTTGTTCGGATAACGGCGTCGGATACCTAAAAAAAGATGACGAGAACGGATGGAACTTTTATACACAGCACTATGACAGCTTTGACGCGTTTATTTTGGATATTCATGAGGATTATGAAGGGAATATGTGGTTTGCGTCGCAAAGATGCGGGGTCATGAAATTGTCAAAAGGCAGGTTTTCGGATTTGTTTTCGCTTTCGGGCATTGATGCGGCCGGTGTCAATGCAGTCTGTGAGAGTGACGGACTGTATTACTGCGGTACGGATAATGGGCTGATTCTTGTGAAGGAGGGCAGTTACGGACAGGTTGAAAATGAGATTACGGATTTGCTGCAGGGAGTGCGTATCCGCAGTATCATGAAGGATTCGCAGGGAACCCTGTGGTTTTGCACTTATGGAAAAACCGGTCTGATGTCAGTCAAGAAAAAGGGATATATCAATAGCATAAACAGCAACCGGGGAGCGACTGATGACCGGTTTCGCTGCATGACGCAGCTGCATGACGGAACTATTGCGGTCGGAACGGCGGACGGCATTAACTTTGTGGACGATGATCATGTAATCGGAACGGTGACACAGGACGATGGCTTGGATAATTCACAGATTTTATGTCTCTGCGAGGGAGAAGACGGATGTGTGTACGCTGCGACGGACGGTGCGGGAATATATGTGATTAAAAATTATAAAATCATAAAAAATATAGGGGCTGATGACGGGCTGACAGCGGATGCCGTGTTAAAGCTTGTGCCTTACGGGGACGGATTTTTTATTGTGGCAAGCAATGCACTCTGCTATATGGAGCAGGATGTGGTGACGGATATTGACAGTTTTCCGTATTATGATAATTTTGATATCCTGATTGAGGGAGGCAAGGCGTATGTGCTTACGAGTGCAGGCATTTACGTAGTTGACGTGGAAGCACTCCGTACAGACAGCATTGATACCTATAAGCTCTTAAATTATAATGACGGACTGACACAGAGCATTACAAAAAACGCATGTAATTTCATCGGAGAGGATGGCAGGATATTCTTCTGCGGCAACAAAGGCGTGAGCTGTTTTTCCCCTGACAGAGAGCAGGAAACCGTAAGGGATTATAAATTCGGAATATCGGTTACGCTGAATGACGGGACAGTATTAAAGGAAGAAAATGGCGTGTATACGGTTCCTCCAAACGTAAAGACGTTTACGGTGAAGGCGTCCATAAGAAAATATTCCCTTTCTGATGTACGGACAAAATTTTATATTGACGGGGTAACCGATAAGCCAAAGGCAGTGTCAAGCTATGATTTGGAGCCAATACAGATTACCAATTTAAAGCATGGAACGTATCCGGTGCACATTCTGATCCTGAATGAAGAGGGAACAAGAGTTCTTCAGGAGGGGGAGTATCTGCTCCGGAAGGAAGCGCATGTCTGGGAGAATGCGTGGTATGTTCTTTACCTTGTGTTTGTGTGCATATGGGTGATTGCGTTTGCCATGTGGATTGGATTTACATTAGTCAATACCTTCCGGCGCAGACGGCAGTTGGAGATGCTTCAAAAAGAGCTTGAAAATAAGGTGAATGTCCAGACAGAGGAAATCCGGGATCAGGCGGAAAAGATGGAAACGTTCCAGTGGGAAGTGATAGAGGGCATGGCGTCTTTGATTGAGAGCAGGGACGGCAACACGGGCGACCATGTGAAAAATGTGTCAAAGTATGTATCGATTATTGCACAGGAAATGCTGCATATGCATCTGTATTCCAATATTGTCACGCCAAAATATGTCGATATTATTACAAAGGTATCGCCGCTGCATGATGTGGGGAAAATAAAGATATCAGACGTCATTTTGAATAAGCCCGGCAAGTTCACTCCGGAGGAATATGAGATTATGAAAAGACACGCGGCTTATGGAGGAATGATTGTCGAGGATATTCTGGGAAACAATGCAACGCCGGAGATGAAGCAGATTGCAAAGGACGTGGCGTATTATCACCATGAGAAATGGGACGGAAGCGGTTATCCGGAAGGAAAGGCAGGCGCCGACATACCGCTTGCCGCGCGGATTATGGCTGTGGCGGACGTGTTTGACGCGCTGGTGTCAAAGCGGGTTTATAAGGAAGCCTATGAGTTTGATAAGGCGTTTGACATCATCAGGGAAGAAGCGGGAAAACACTTTGACGCGGAAATCGTAAGAGTGTTTTTAAAGAAAAAGGATGTCATTGTAAAAGAATTAAAGAGCCATACGGAAAATAATGAAGTTTTGCGGTAAAAAGGAATAGGGACATGGAAAGAAAAACAGCGCTGGTGACAGGCGCATCAAGAGGAATTGGGAAAGCAATTGCACAGGAACTTGCCAGGAAAGGGTATGATTTGTTCCTGACGTGCCATAAAAAGGAATCAATGCTTCTTGATACAAAGCATATGCTTGAGGAAACTTTTGGAATAAGCTGCAGGATGTACTGCTTTTCCGTTTGTGATGAGGAGAGTCTTGCCAAAATGTTTACGGACATTCCGTATCTTGACGTGCTTGTCAACAATGCAGGGATTTCCCGCATCGGTCTTTTGACAGACATGTCATATGCGCAATGGCAGGAGGTTATCAATACAAACCTTGGCTCGTGCTTTTTGACGTGCAAATATGCGGTTCCTGAAATGATACGGCGCAAAAAGGGTAAAATAATCAATATCTCGTCGGTTTGGGGGAATGTGGGCGCGTCGATGGAGGTGGCGTATTCAGCCTCAAAGGGGGGCGTGAATGCGTTTACGAAAGCGCTTGCAAAGGAGCTTGCGCCCAGCAATATCCAGGTGAATGCGGTTGCCTGCGGGCTGATTGCGGATACGGATATGAACGCGCAGTTGAACGCGGAGGAATTGCAGGCGCTGGTGGATGAAATCCCTGCAGACCGCGCGGGAAGGGCAGAAGATGTTGCGCAGCTGGTGGGAATGCTGTGCGGTGAGGACAGCGGTTATCTTGTTGGACAGGTGATTACGCTTGACGGCGGGTGGACATAAGAGGAAAGTGCAATGAGTGAGGGTAGAATGAGGAGGAAAGCAAAATGTATGATGTATTGATTATCGGCGCAGGTCCTGCGGGACTGGGGGCAGCGGTATACGCGGCAAGGGCAGGACTGTCAATGGCGGTCATTGACCAAAGCCCGATTAGCGGCGGACAGGTGTTAAATACCTATGAGGTGGATAATTACCTCGGGCTGATGGGAGAGACAGGAGGCGGACTTTCAGATAAATTCAGGGAACATGCAGACAGGCTCGGGACAGAGTTTATCACGGATGAGGTGCAGTCTGTTGAGGACAAAGGCGATAAAAAAATCGTGCATGGTTATGAGGGCGATTACGAGGCAAAAACACTGATTTTAGCGACGGGCGCGGCACATTCCAGGCTTGGTGTACCCGGAGAGGAAAAGCTTTCCGGCATGGGTGTTTCGTACTGTGCCACATGTGACGGGGCATTTTTTAAGAACAGGATTGTTGCGGTTGTCGGCGGAGGCGATGTTGCGGTTGAGGACGCCATTTTCCTGTCAAAGCTTTGCAGGAAGGTTTACCTCATTCACAGACGGGATGCGCTTCGGGCAGTGAAAAGCTTACAGGAACAGCTTTTTGCAAAGGAAAACGTAGAGATTATATGGAACAGCGAGGTCACCGAAATCTGCGGTACAAATGCTGTTGAAAAAATTATGGTATGTAATAAGAAGAAACAACAGACAAGCGAATTGGAGGTTGGCGGAGTATTCATTGCGGTGGGTGTCGTGCCAAATACTGAAATGTTCCGGGGCCTTGTCGAACTGGACGAACAGGGTTATGTCAAAGCGGATGAGGACTGCGTCACTTCCCGCAGGGGGATTTATGCGGCAGGTGACATAAGATTAAAGCCGATGCGGCAGATTATTACGGCAGTGGCGGACGGAGCCAATGCAATTTACGCCGTGCAGCGTGAAATAGAAAAAGCGGAAAAAGCTTTTGCATAGGCTGATGCCTGAAGCTGTGAAGGATTGAATAGTTACAAACAGTTCACAAAAAGTTCATAAATTAACTGTTACAGAAATCATTGTGTTATGTAAATTATAATTGCACAAAAATTACTAAAAAAGAGACAGGATGTGGGAAAAAACACACAAACATGTAATAAGTTTGTAAAAACAGGGGGGAGGGAAGGCGAAAATCTGTGCGGATTGATAGTTTATTATCAATATTTACTGGTAAACCAACGCTTGACAACTGCGAAAATATGTGATAATTTATTTCATGGGTGTAACAAATTTGTAATAATTGACATAAAATACAGTACACCATGTGAACTTATACACCACAGTTGGAGGAATGGATCATGAACAAGCGCGGCGTTAGGATTGCGGCATGTACCCTTGTCGGTACGATGGCACTTTCCGGATACCAAATGACACTTGAGGCAAAAATTCATAATACAACAAATGTACCGACGCTTCAGACAAAATTACACAATATGACGGATATGCCGTCAGCGGGTTTCGGTGCAGCGGTCGAACAGGGAAGTACGATACAGGATCTTCAGGATGATGTAATTCAGAATATTGCATACCTTGAGAGCGTGTCAGGATTGCAGCATAATATACTGCTTGCGTCCGAGAAGGTGGCAATGGCAGATACGCCAGTCAGCGCAGTTCTCGTAAATCCCACGAAAGTGAAGTCTAAGGCATCTGCGGATGTTATGCAGGAAGTCCTTGAGACAATTGCCGATATAGAGACAGACACAATTCCTGATATTTCCGCACAGGAAGAAACACAGGACAGTAATGGGCAGGAAAATGCAGCGGAGACCGAGGTTCTTGAGACGGAAACGACTCAGACCATGGAATCGCTGATTGATGCAATAAAGGAATCAGAAGAGGCAGAACAGGAGCAGGAAACCACTGCGGCAGATGATGACGTAAGAACAAGCGCAGGCTTTTCCGCGACAGATACTTATGAAGATGTCGAGACGGAAACCGTTGAAAGTGAGTCGGCGGAGGAGGTTACCGAGGAAGAAACTTCTGAGGAGACCACGGAAACCGTGGAGGAGGAAGCACAGGATTTCTCCGGTCTTGTTATCGCAAGGGTAAGCAACTACGTGAACGTAAGAAGCATGCCAAGCGAGGAAGGCGAAATCGTCGGTAAACTCTATGATAAGTCAGTCGGTGAGTTTATTGAGGAAGAAAACGGCTGGTACAAGATTACTTCAGGAAATTGTACAGGCTATGTGAAAGGTGAGTTCTGCGTTGTAGGTGAGGAGGCTGAGGCTCTTGCAAAAGAAGTCGGCACAACCTATGCGATTGTAAATACAACAACCTTAAAGGTCCGTCAGGAAGCAAGCACGGAGTCAGCAGTTTTGGGACTTGTTCCCATCGAGGAAGAGCTGGTCGTTGTCGAAGAGCTGGATGGCTGGGTAAAAATTGCCATTGAGGAAGGCGACGGTTATGTGTCAAGAGATTATGTAAATTTAAGAACGGACTTTGTACACGCGGAATCAAAAGAAGAAGAGGAAGCAAGACTTGCCAAGGAAGCAAAGGCACGTGAGGAGGCAAGGGCGGCAGCAGCTGCTACCGAGTCTGTAAGGGCGGCGCAGCAGGCGGCAAGGTCAGAGGCGAATCAGGGAACTATCGCAGCGGCGCAGAGCACTGCGGCGGCATCAGAAGGAAGCGCTATGGGTAAGGAAGTCATTAATTATGCGACACAGTTTGTCGGAAATCCTTACGTATACGGCGGTTCAAGCCTTACAAACGGCACGGACTGTTCCGGCTTTGTAATGAGCGTATATTCAAACTTCGGTGTCAGCCTTCCGCATTCTTCATCAGCAATGAGAAGTTTAGGTTCTGATGTAGGCGGGCTTGCCAATGCACAGCCGGGCGATATCGTATGCTATTCC
>DKYC01000108.1 GCA_002492295.1 Lachnospiraceae bacterium UBA7110 | reverse complement strand
AACCAAAGCCCTTTGTCCTTTGTATTATGGATGAAGGGCTTTTCAAATGCACACGGGCGCCCGAATGAATTCTGTCATCAAACTGACAAATGTCAGTTCGCTGACGGGCGCCCGGCGCGGCGAGCAGGGAAAGAAAGCTTCCCTGCTCGATTATGATATAAAAAAGGAGCGCTCATGAAACAGACACTAGAGGAACTGGTGGAGCGGTATCAGAACAATCTTTTTGCGGTGGCGTTTAACGTGTGCAAGAATGCGCAGGACGCGGAGGATGTGGTTCAGGATACGTTCCTTCGGTATTACACAATGAAAAAAGAATTTGACAGCGAGCAGCACATTCGCGCGTGGCTGATTCGGGTAGCAATCAATAAGGCGAAAAATTGCAATCGGACGTTTTGGAGAAGAAACAAGTGTTCTCTTGAGGAGTATATGGAAACGCTGACGTTTGAAACACCGGAGTCCGAAAATCTGTTTGAAACGGTTATGAAGCTTCCCGAAAAATACCGGATTGTGATACACTTGTTTTATTACGAGGATTACACCGTGCATGAAATCGCAGAGATTTTAAACTTGAGCGAGAGTAATGTCAAGGTGCGGCTTTCGCGCGGGAGGGCGCTGCTCAAAGAGGTATTAAAGGAGGAATGGGATGATGACAAATAAGGAACGGTACAAACAGGCATTTTCAGCACTTCAGACCTCCGGCGAAAAATCTTTGGAGGTAACAGATATGGCAATGATACAGAAAAAACACAGAAAAAATATCGCGGCTGCGGCAGCAGCCATGTGCGCGGCATTCATCGGCGTTTCGGGAACCGTTTACGCGGCGGATATCGGGGGCATTCAGGAGAAGGTTTCTGTATGGATGTACGGTAAGGAAGAAGAAGTGGTGATAACGGGAAATGGCGACGGCAGTTTTACGCTGCACTATGACTGCGACGACGATAATCAGGGCGCAATGGGATTTGGCGGCGTTGCCATTGGTGAGGATGCAAACGGAAATGCAAGCGAGCGGTGGCTGTCGGCGGATGAGATTGTCGTTTCCATAAACCAGACCGCAAATGTTGCGGAAGATGCGGACGGGCGTGTCTGGGTATATTATTATGACCAAAAGGCAGATGTGACCGATTTGTTTGACAAAGAAGGGATTTGTAAAGTAAGCCTGACACATGAGGGACAAACGATCTATTTGGAAATTGAGCGGGGAGAAGATGGTGCTTATCCGTATTCGCAGACGAATGATTTGCCAAAGGACAGCGAAAGCTATACTCCTGTTGTGACACAAAAAGTGGGAGAAGAGGAGTGCGGTTTTCAGCCGGATACCAAAGCGGACAGCCTGCCGGAAGCGGAAAAGGCAAAAAGCGCGGATACGCCGGCTGTGGAATAAGAGCTGCCTGAAATTTGACCGATACTGCGGGAAACTGCGGTATCGGTTTTTTAGGTTACATAAGCCTAACGGTGCGCCCGCTTTGATTTTTTAAGCTTTTCCATATCTTTTGTGTTAATCCATTCTTCCGTATATCCGCAGGAACAGCAAATATACCGGTCCACCTTTATGGCTGAAAAAATCGATGCTCCTGTCATAATATTATTTCCGGAACCATACGCGCCTGCGTATCCGTCAATGATAAGAATATCGGAGCTGTTACATTTGGGGCAGATTTTGGTGTTTTTCATAAAATTGTTTCCTCGTATTTTCATTTTAGTGTGTCAACTATATCACTATTTCATTGACAAGTCAACAGAACAGTGGTATAGTTGACACGTCAACAATACGGAGGGGAATATGGATGAAATTAGAAAAAACATAAGTATAATCTACAGGCAGATTAACTTATTTTTAAATCATGAACTGGAGGAGACGGGTATTAGTGCAATGGAGCTGATGTATTTGTCCTCTTTGTATCAAAAGGACGGTGTAACGCAGGATGATTTGGCTCAGGAATATTGTATTGACAAGGCGGCAACGGCGAGAGCCATTCAGGGAATGGAGAAAAAGGGACTTATCACACGGCGGACCAGCAGTACGGACAACCGCGCAAAAATTGTGTGCCTTACGCAGAAAGCCAATACCTATATGGCACCGGTTCAGGAAATCCAACAAAAGTGGATAGATGAGGTTCAGAAGGATCTGACCGAGGAGGAACTGAAAACATTTACCCTTGTTTTGTCTGTTATAGCCCAAAAAGCCAAGAGAATCAATCAGGAATAGGATGGGAATCATTATGGACACAAGTATAAAAACAGCTTGTGGCGTTATAAACGATGATACCGCATCGGAATGTAGCATAGGGGGGAAACAGATACCTTAAACGGATATGGGAAAACCAGTAGGAGTTGATAAAACCGTGCTTCAATACAGACATGAATATAAGTACATATGCTCCGCGCAGCAGCTTATGTGTATCCGGCAAAGGATTATACCCTATATGAAACCGGATGCCCATGCGCAGGACACAGAATTTTACACTGTCAGAAGCCTGTACTTTGATGATTATACAAACAGCTGCTTTTATGAGAACCTGTCGGGGACAGATCCGCGGGAAAAGTTCAGAATCAGACTATATAACGGGAATGTTTCGTATATTATGCTGGAACTCAAACAGAAAGTACATGGAATGACAAAAAAACATGCATGCCCTGTCACAAAAGAACAGTGTCTGCCGCTGTCAGAGGGAAAAATCGCGGATATCCGGGCATTGGACAGTCCTATATACAGAAAGTTCTGCATTGAACAGCAGACAAGACTGTTAAAGCCTAAAGTAATTGTGGAATACGACCGCGTCCCATTTGTATACAGGGACGGAAACGTGCGCGTTACCTTTGATATGAATATCCGCAGCGGAATGTGCGTCAGTCAGTTTTTACTGGAAAAAGTCAGGACGGTACCGATTATGCCATCGGGGGTTCATGTGCTTGAGGTGAAGTTCGATGAATTCCTTCCGGAGTTCATCCGTCAGGCAATACAGATTGACGGGCTGCGGCAGACGGCGTATTCAAAATACTGCATGTGCAGAAAACAGAATTTGAGGGGGAATACCAATGAAATTTAACGACATATTAAAAAACTCATTTATGGATAATTTTGCCATTACCGGTGTAAGTATAACGGATGTACTAAATGTGATGCTCATCACGTTTGTTTTATCCCTGTATATATTTTTCGTATACCGGTTTCTGTCGAGAAAGACCTTTTATGATAAAAATTTTAACATATCCCTCCCGGCAGTGGCACTGATAACGGCAGCCATTATCATTACCATTCAGTCCAGCGTCATAGTGTCGTTAGGAATGGTCGGTGCGCTTTCCATTGTCAGGTTTCGGACTGCCATAAAGGATCCGATGGATCTGGTATTTATGTTTTGGGCGATTGCAACGGGAATTATCTGCGGTGCCGGATTTTATACGGTCGCCTTTATCGCGGCATTGACAATTACGGTTGTCATCTGTCTGCTTGACCGGATTCCCGTGGTACAGGCGCAGAAGGTACTGGTTATTCAGGCATCCGTGAAGGATATGGAGAACGCTATTGTAAAAAACATTGCGCAATATACAAAATATTACAAGGTCAAATCCAAAAACATATCGCAGGAAGGGCTTAATATGGTCGTGGAAATCAAGGCAAAAGACGACAGCGTACTGCTTCAAAGCTTAAGCGACATGGAAAATGTGGTGTATGTTTCTCTTCTTGATTATGATGGGGAAATTGTATCTTTATAGTGTTTTGTGTTCCCCGATGATTTTTTCCATCCAAATCATATTATACCAACGTCCGAACTTATAGCCGCATTTGTGGAATTCCCCGACTGTCTGAAAGCCCATATGTGCATGGAATTTGGCGCTGTTTCTGTTCAGGTATTCATCCTCAGTGTCGGGATAACCGATGCAGGCATACATATTTAAAATCCCGAGTTTTCGCAGCCGCATTTCAAGCGTTTCGTACAGTTTTCGCCCGTACCCGCGCTTTTTTGCGGCATTGTCAAGATAAATCGTCAGTTCACATGAGTAATCGTAGGCAGCGCGTCCCACAAATGCGCCCGCATAGGCGTACCCTTGAATAACCCCGTCCTGTTCAATGACAAGATAGGGGTATTTTTTTGTTGTCCGTTTCATGCGGCTTTCAAATTCCGACAGCGTTGGGACTTCATATTCAAAAGAAATCGCCGTGTGCTTTACATAATATGCGTAAATTTCCAAAATCCGCGCTACGTCCGCAGGCACGGCATCCCTGATAATAACAGTACTCATAATGGCTTCCTCCCTGGTATCCGCTTTTGGCTTCATTACATTATAATTGTATTGTGAAGGAAAGTAAAGGGAAAGCATTGGCAATTGAAGGGACTGCGGTTTAAAAAGGATGTAATATACAAAAGAACGGATTTCTGTTAGAATAAAAATAAAACAGGTAATAAGCCGATACAGGAAAAAATTAGGAGGTTGATGTTGCAGTTATGATATGGAATGAGGCAAGAGAGTGTATGAGCCGTGATGAACTTATGACTTTGCAGGGTAAGCGTCTTGTCGGAATGGTAAAGAAGGTTTACCATAGCGTTGCGTATTATAGAAACAAAATGCAGCAAACAGGAATTGAGCCTGGAGACATACGCAGGATAGAGGATTTGAACAAGCTTCCCTTTACGACAAAAGAGGATTTGATACAAAAAAGTCCTTCTGATTATATGGCGGTTTCGCAAGGCGAAATCATCCGGTATCACAGTTCAAATGCTACAACGGGTACGGAAATTATTGTCGGATGTACAAGGAATGATATTGAGGCATGGGCGGAATGTGTGGCAAGATGCATTTACATGGCAGGGCTTGGAGGGAATGACACCATACAGATTGCTTATAACTATGGGCTTTTTACGGGAGGATTGGGGGCACATTATGGGGCGGAAAAGGTAGGGGCAGCCGTTGTCCCGTCATCGACCTGCAGTATTGACAGGCTGATTAAAATTATGAAGGACCTGCGCGTTACGGGAATTATGTGTGCACCGTCCTATCTTCTGCATATCGCGCAGATGATTGAGAATATGGGGGAGGTAAACCATCTGAACTTAAGGACTGCGATTTGCGGAACGGAAACGTGGTCTGAAAAAACGAGAAGCAATATTGAAAAAATGCTCGGGATTCAAACACATGATGTATATGGGTTCAGCGAGCTTGCAGGCCTTGGCGTCGCATGTGACTGTGAGTACCATAAAGGGCTTCATGTGCAGGAAGATTTCTTTCTTCCGGAAATACTGCAAAAAAACAGTAATATAGCGGTAAAGGACGGAGAAAAGGGCGAACTGGTATTCACGACGCTGCGCAGGGAGGGAATGCCGTTAATCAGATACAGAACAGGCGACATGACAATGATAACATATGAACGGTGCCAATGCGGAAGAACCAATGCAAGAATTGCACGGTTGGAAAACAGGGCGGATGACACCATCGTTATAAGGGGAGTGAGTGTGCTCCGGTTTCAGCTTGAGAACATGCTTGCGGATTTGGAACACATTCGTGCGAAATACCGGATGCGGATTTACCGTAAGTCAAAGCTTGACATGGTTGATGTGCTGGTAGCGATGGTCGATTTGGGGAGGCAGCTGTCGTCAGAGGAGGAAGAGCTGATTAAAGGAAGTGTGATAGCGGCAGTCAGAAAAACCATCGGAATAACGCCGCGCGTGTTATTTACAGACATCGAAACAATGCAGGAAGCGGCGGAGTGGGTTTCGACCGTCGTAGATGAGAGACATTTTTAAAAATTAAAATAAAATAAAGTTCATATTGAAATAAAGAAGTGAAAAGGATACAATATAGTTATAATTTGTCAGAAAATACAGGTAACATAAAATTGCCAAAATACCAAGGGGCAGAAAGGAATGGAAGCGTGAAGAAGAAAATTTTGACAACGGTACTTGCCGCTTCTCTTGCAGCCGTGTCGATTACAGGCTGCGGAAGCAAGGCAGGGCAACAAACGGGAAGCGCTGAGACGGCACAGGAAGTATCCGGGGATGCCGCGCAGGAACTTGAATCAGGGGAGGTTACCCTCACGATATGGGCGGAGGAAGCAAATTTTGACACTCTATCCAAAATGATTGAAAGCTTTAAACAGGAGTACGCGGGACAGGCGGATTTTACGATTAACCTTGTCAATTCGGCGGACGGACAGACAAGGAACAATGTGCTCGGTGATATCCATAATGCAGCGGATATTTTTTCCATGCCCGATGACCAGCTGTACAGCATGATTGCGGCAGGGGCACTGTCGCCTGTGGCAAATCAGGATGCGGTAAAAAATGCAAACCTTGAGGAGGCGGTATATGCTGCTTCATACGGTGATGTGCTTTACGCCTATCCGTATTCTGCAGATAACGGTTACTTCCTTTATTACGATAAGGATTATTTCACACAGGAGGATGTACAGACGCTTGACCGGATTCTTGAAGTTGCGGCTGAGAATGACAAAAAAATATCAATGGAGTTTAATTCCGGCTGGTATTTGTATTCGTTCTTTGGAAATACCGGACTTGACTTTGGCATTAATGATGACGGGGTGACAAACCACTGTAACTGGAACAGTACGGAAGGGAAAATCAAAGGCGTTGACATTGCGCAGGCGCTGCTGAATATAACGCAGAGTCCGGCATTCCTGTCACAGCCGAACGACAGTTTCATAGACAGTGTAACGCAGGGCGAAGTCATTGCGGGAATCAGCGGCGTATGGAATGCGGTTGAAATACAGGAGGCATGGGGAGAGGACTATGGCGCCTGCAAGCTTCCTACATACACGGTAAACGGGGAACAGATTCAGATGGCATCGTTTACGGGATATAAAATGTTTGGCGTAAATGCTTATTCCGCGCATCTTGGCTGGGCACATAAGCTTGCGGACTGGCTTACAAATGAGGAAAACCAGACACTGCGGTTTGTTGAACGGAGCCAGGGACCTTCCAACAAAAACGCGGCGGCATCTGACGCGGTAGCTGCGGCGCCTGCAATCACGGCGGTGATTGAGCAGTCACAGTACGGTGTTTTGCAGCGTGTCGGAAACAGTTATTGGGATGCATGTACGGATTTTGCGGACGTGATTGTGGCGGGAAATCCGGACGGAGTGCAATTACAGGATTTAATGGATAATCTTGCAAATGATATCGCGGCGTCGGCAGTCCAGTAAGTGAATTGGAAAATCAGGGATTTTTCAATTGGCGGAATTCGCAAGTTGAGAAAGGGATACGGTTATATACATGAAAAATAGAAAGCGAATAAGCATAAAATTAATTATATTAGTTCCAGTGTGTATTCTTGGAATTGTGTCGGTTCTTTCCAATGTGGAGGCAATCAGAAACTTAAGGAGTGTCAATGTGACTGCCGTTGAAATCGCGCAGGAGCATATGGTCAATATTTCACAGCTCAGCGATATCCAAAGGGAGACGCAGGCAATTCACAGGCTCGCGCTGTCACATATCATTGCGACAGACCTTGATACACTGATTGGCCTGGTGGACAGTGTGCGGCAGGAGCAGACGGTTGTTGAGGGATACCTTGAGGAGTACAGGGATTCACTGGTCGCAACGGATGAGGCAGCCTACAGCCAACTGACCGAAAGCTACCGGAATTTAAAGTATGAGATAGAGAATCTCCTTGCATACAGCGGAAACAATGAAAAGGAGCAGGCATTTGCGCTTGCGAACGGATTAATCCGGGACTACAGCAATGATATCCAGGCGCAAATCACAAAAATGGAGGATATTGCGAGGGAGAGCGCCGAGAACGCAAGCAATGCCCTGAATGCGGAATACCGGCATGCGCTTATCAAAAACATATCAGGCATTGTGGTCTGTATGCTTGTGATTGGCGGCGCATTGTACAGTGTGTTTGTATTAGTCATTAAAAAGCTGAGTGTTGCGAATCGGGAAATCCATGATATCATTGCGGATATTGATAATAACGAGGGGGATTTGACAAAGCGGATCAGTATTCTGTCAAATGACGAGATAGCTGATTTGGGAAACGGCATCAATACCTTTATGGAAAAGCTGCAGCATATTATGAAAATGATTATCGAAAATTCAAGACGGCTTGAGGAAGTGGTGAATAAGGTACAGGAGAGTGTCAAAACCTCAAATGACAGTGCATCGGACTTATCGGCGGTGACGCAGGAGCTTTCCGCGACGATGCAGGAGGTTGGAAATTCTGCCACGGTGATTAACCACAATGCGGATTCCGTGCGCAGCGAAGTGGAAACCATTGCGGATAAGTCAAGCAGTATCAATGAGTACTCAAAGCAGATGAAGCAGAACGCGGACGAGATGGAGTCCAATGCGCGCACCAATATGCAGGAAACAAGCACCAAGGTACAGGAAATCCTGAATGTATTAAATAAGGCGATTGAGGAGAGTAAGAGCGTTGAGCAGGTAAACGGGCTTACAAACGATATTTTAAGTATTTCAAGCCAGACAAACCTTCTTGCGCTGAATGCGTCTATTGAGGCGGCAAGGGCAGGCGAGGCAGGAAAGGGCTTTGCGGTTGTTGCGGACGAAATCAGGCAGCTCGCGGAATCAAGCCGCGGAACGGCAAACCGTATTCAGGAAATTAACGGTGTGGTTACCAATGCGGTGTATAACCTTGCGGGAAATGCAAATAATCTTGTTGAGTATGTTAATGATTCCATTCTCCCTGAATTTGAAAATTTTGTAAACAGCGGAGTACAGTACAGGGACAACGCAACCTATATTGAGTCCGTGATGAATGAGTTTAGCGCAAAGACGGATGATTTAAGGAGCGCGGTGGATGAGATTGCCGGTTCCATTGCCACGATTACAAACGCAATCGAGGAAGGCGCAAACGGCGTGGCGGGTGCAGCGGAGAGTACGCAGGTGCTTGTGACGGATATGGAAAATATCAGCAGCAGAATGGATGAAAACCAGGAGATTGCAGCGGCGCTGCAGAAGGAAACAGATGTGTTTAAAAACTTTTAGAGGGAAATGACGGCAGCGTGAAAAAATGTATGATATTTGCGGCAGGCGGTTTTGCCCTGGATGCGGTCGTTGGAAAGACAGGAGCCGAGATTGCGGCACAGTGCAATGACAGTCTGTGTATCGCCGCGGATGGCGGACTAAAGTTGATGCAGGCGCTTGGGATTGTTCCCGATTTGATTATCGGCGATATGGATTCGCTTGAAGAGGACAGTCTTTTGGAGCGTTATGCTGCAGACAGGACGGTTCGGGTGAAAAGGCTTCCGGTGGAAAAGGATGATACGGATATGCTCGCGGCAATCCGCGAGGGATTACATGCCGGCTGCGGCTTCTTTGAGCTGTATGGGGCATTGGGAGGTCGTATTGACCATACACTGGCAAATATCCAGTGTCTGCTGTTTCTGTTAAATCATGGGGCTTACGGCGTTTTGTTTGGAAAAGGGCAGCGCATAGAGCTTTTAAAAAACGCCCGCATTTGTTTTCCGAAGGACATGTACCGGAAAAACAGGCGGCTTTCAGTCTTTGCTTTTGGGAAGGATGCCCGCGGCGTGACGGAGAAAGGGCTGAAATATACGTTGGATGATACCGTTGTAAGAATGGATTTTCCGGTTGGCATCAGCAATGAGTTTTTGGATTGTGAGAGCTTTGTCGAAGTAAAAGACGGGATGCTTTTGGTGTGTGTGGAGGATTTGCAGGAATGATTTATACCTTTTCAACATGGCTGTTTTTCTTTTATACCTATTGTTTTTTAGGCTGGGTATGGGAGACCTGTTATGTGTCTGTGCGCAAGGCAAGGTGGGTAAACAGAGGGTTTATTCATGGTCCTTTTCTGCCGATTTACGGTTCGGGCGCGATTACCGTGTTGATTTTTACCCTGCATTTCCGCACAAATGCAGGGCTTGTGTTTCTTACGGGAATGGCGAGCGCGACGCTTCTTGAGTATTTTACGGGGGCTGTGATGGAGAAGTTGTTTCACGTGCGGTACTGGGATTACAGTAATCAGCCACTCAACTTAAACGGACATATCTGTGTGCTTTCGTCGCTTGCATGGGGGCTTTTCTCCGTATTGCTGACACTTTACATGCACAACCCGATTGAACGGTTTGCGCTTTCCATGAACCAAAATCTTCTTGAGGTCATTGTATTTCTTCTGACGGTGTACCTTTCGATTGATATGGCGCAGAGTGTGAGGGAGGCGTTTAATTTAAAGGAGCTTTTGGTCGGACTGGAGAGCAGCAGCGAGGAATTCCGGCATCTGCAAAAGGGAATCGAGGTGGTATCCGCGTTTTATGGCAGCGAGCTGAAGGAACGGTCGGAGGCGGGGCTTAAAAAGCTCCATTCTGCATTTGACGCAGGGAAGGAAAAGGGCGAAAACGTGAAAGCCGGCATTATGGAACGCGCCGAGCGGGCAAGGACAAAAAGAATGTATAGAAACATCAGTTCGCTTCTCGGCAGAAATCCGCATGCCGTTTCCAAGATGCATGAGAAGGCTTTTTCGGAGTTTTTGGAAATAATGAAGGAGCGCAGCGCGGAAAAAGGCAGGGATTCGCATTAAAGGATATTGCCTAAAGCCGGAAAAAAGTGTATACTTTATCCAAAGACAGCGTTTTTCGCTATGAAATAGGCCAAATTGGCATGAAAGTTCGTATGAAGAAAAAGGAGAATAAGGCGATGAGCAAAAAAACCACTGTATTGATGATTTTGGACGGTTACGGTTTAAATGAAAAAACGGAGCATAATGCCGTTGCGATGGCAAAAACACCGGTTATGGACAGGCTGATGAAGGAGTACCCTTTTGTCAAGGGAAACGCGAGCGGAATGGCGGTCGGGCTTCCTGACGGACAGATGGGAAATTCCGAGGTTGGGCACTTAAATATGGGAGCAGGAAGAATCGTTTATCAGGAGCTTACCAGAATTACAAAAGAAATCCAGGACGGCACGTTTTTTGAAAATCCCGCATTGCTTGAGGCGGTTGAAAACTGCAAAAAGAACGATTCGGCACTGCATTTATTCGGACTGCTGTCGGACGGCGGCGTTCACAGCCACAATACGCATCTTTACGGACTGCTGGAGCTTGCGAAGAAAAACAGCCTTTCCAAGGTCTATGTGCACTGTTTCCTTGACGGGCGTGATACACCGCCTGCTTCCGGTAAGGAATTTGCGGAAGCTTTAGAGGCGAAAATGGCAGAAATCGGCGTCGGAAAGATTGCGTCCGTAATGGGACGTTATTACGCGATGGACCGGGATAACAATTATGACCGTGTGCAGAAGGCGTATGAGGCAATGACATTGGGGAAGGGCGAGCAGGCATCTTCGGGACCTGCGGGAATCCAGCAGTCTTATGACAACGAAAAGACGGACGAGTTTGTACTTCCTACAGTTGTTGTGGAAAACGGAGCGCCTGTCGGATTGATTCACGATAAGGATTCCATTATATTTTTCAATTTCCGTCCTGACCGTGCAAGAGAGATTACAAGGGCATTCTGTGATGATGATTTCAAAGGCTTTGAGAGAAAACGCCTTGATTTAAAATATGTATGTTTTTCGGATTATGATCCGACCATTCCGAATAAGTCGGTGGCATTCCACAAGATTTCGGTTACGAATACATTCGGTGAGTGGCTTGCAGCAAACAATATGACGCAGGCAAGAATTGCGGAGACAGAGAAGTATGCGCACGTTACGTTTTTCTTTAACGGCGGCGTGGAAGAGCCGAACAAGGGCGAGGACAGAGTGCTTGTGCCGTCCCCAAAGGAAGTGGCGACTTATGACTTAAAGCCGGAGATGAGCGCATATACAGTGTGCGAAAAGCTCTGCGAGGCAATCAGGTCCGGAAAATATGATGTGATTATCATTAATTTTGCGAATCCCGACATGGTAGGCCATACGGGTGTTGAGGAGGCGGCAGTCAAAGCGGTTGAGGCGGTTGACGAGTGTGTCGGAAAGGCGGTTGACGCACTGCTTTCGGTAAACGGAACCATGTTTATCTGCGCCGACCATGGAAACGCGGAGCAGCTTGTCGATTATGAGACGGGCGCACCGTTTACGGCGCATACGACAAATCCGGTACCGTTCATCCTTGTAAATTATGATAAGGATTATACGCTGAGAGAGGGCGGATGCCTTGCGGATATCGTGCCGACCTTAATTGAAACGATGGGAATGAAGCAGCCTGCGGAGATGACGGGGAAGTCGCTTTTGGTGCGGAAGTAATAAATAATGAATACTGGATAAAAAATTCAGGATGACTGTAATTTGCGGTTGTCCTGAATTTTTTGTTTTTATTTGGCAATACTATCCCTTGATATGGAACATGTCCAAATGAAAATCCAAAAGGAAATTGAATAGTAGGAGAAGGGTGAAAATGAAAGAAGTGTATTTAAAGATTACGGACGTACATGCAAGGGAAGTGCTTGATTCGCGGGGGAATCCGACAGTGGAGGCAGTTGTGACGGTGGATGACTGCTATGAAGGCAGGGCGAGCGTGCCCTCTGGCGCGAGCACGGGGAAATTTGAGGCAGTGGAGCTTCGTGACGGCGAAATGCGCTATATGGGGCTTGGCGTGGAGAAGGCAGTCAACAATGTCAATACCAAGATTAAGGATAAACTGCTTGGCGTTGACGTGTGCAACCAAAAGCTGATTGACCATATTTTGGTGGACACGGATGGTACTGACAATAAGAACAATCTTGGTGCAAACGCGACGCTCTCTGTGTCGATGGCTGCCGCAAGGGCTGCCGCGGATGCGCTTGGAATACCGCTTTACAGATATTTAGGCGGTGTGAAAACGGACAGGCTTCCGGTTCCGATGATGAACATCTTAAACGGCGGAAGACATGCGACCAATACGGTGGATTTTCAGGAGTTCATGATTATGCCTGTAAAAGCGGCAAACTTCCGCGAGGCGCTGCGCATCTGCGCGGAGATTTACCACAACCTGAAAAAAATCTGCCATAGCAGGGGACTTTCCACGGGTGTCGGTGACGAGGGCGGTTTTGCGCCGGATTTACCGGATGCGTTTGCCGTGCTTGACCTGATTGTGGAGGCGATTAAGGCGGCAGGCTATATGCCGGGAAACGAGGTCAAGATTGCACTTGACGTGGCGGCTTCCGAGCTTTATAACGAGGAGGACGGGATGTATCATTTCAGCGGGGAGACACAGCTGAAGCGAAGAAAGGCGCAGGTGGACGGAAATGAGGCAGATGAGTGCTACGAGGCAGGCGTGTCCTCCGGCGCAAAACAGGAGGATGAGGTCATTAAGAGAACGACGCAGGAGATGATTGCGTATTATGAAAAGCTGATTGAGCGATATCCGATTGTGTCGATTGAGGACGGACTTGCCGAGGATGACTGGGACGGCTGGGCAGAGCTTACGAACCGCATTGGTGATAAGGTGCAGCTGGTTGGCGACGATTTGTTTGTCACGAACACGAAGCGGCTTGATGCCGGAATCAAAAAACATGTTGCCAACGCAATTCTTGTAAAGGTCAATCAAATCGGTACAGTCAGCGAGGCAATCGAGGCGGTGGAAATGGCGCAGCACAATGCGTACAAGGCGGTAATCAGCCACCGGAGCGGCGAGACCGAGGATCCGTTTATTGCAGACCTTGCCGTTGCAATGAATGCGGGACAGATTAAGACGGGTGCGCCGTGCCGAAGCGACAGGGTTGCAAAATATAACCAGCTTCTTCGGATTGAGGAGGAGTTAGACCTTGTCTCAAAGTATCTGGATCCGTTTGATAAAATCTGAATGTAAAATCTGAAACAGGTTTTTGTTTACACTTTACAGACCGTTTGATATAATAAACATATCAGATAACAGGAACGGTACGTGAGTAGCACCCATAAAATCCGGCATAAGTCAGGGTGTAAAGTCTTATGGAATGAGAAAGGCTTTGCACCCTTTTCCGTTGACTGGAATGTGAAGAGTGAAAATTTTAACAAGGGGCAAAAGATGAAAATACGCAGGGCAGTACCCGGGGATATGGAAAATATTTTTGCAATCTATGCATACGCAAGACAGCAGATGCGTCTGGCGGGAAATCCGGACCAGTGGGGGGATTCTCATCCTTCCATGGAGATTGTGCAAAAGGACATCGCAGATGGCAGCAGCTACGTGGTAACGGACGAAAAAGACGAGATTTGCGCAGTATTTGCATTTATCATAGGAGAAGAGCCGACATACCGCAAAATTGAAAACGGACATTGGTTAAGCGATGACGCATATGGAACGCTGCACAGGGTTGCAAGCAGCGGAAGACAGAAAGGGATTCTTAAGCTTTGCCTTGCATACTGCGAAGCAAAAATGCCGAATGTCAGAGTGGACACACATGGGCAGAATCGGATTATGCAGCATTTGCTCGAGAAAAACGGATACCAAAGATGCGGAATCATCCATGTCGCCGACGGCAGTCCAAGGATTGCATATCAGAAAAAGGGATAATACAGTTCTCCAAGGCTCCTGTGGAGCGGATAGGATAAATTTACATAAATTTTTCAAATAATATAAAAAATTCCGAAAATTCGACGATATATATAATGCGCAGAAGAATTCATTAATCATAACTGCTTCAGAGCATATGAAAAAAACCTTTTATGCCAACACATATGCTCATAGCCGTTATATTAATGGTATCAAAACAGGGTATCTGATATTTCCTAAACAGTTTTGGAAATATCAGATACCCTGTTTTGGAATTCGGATCCGTGGGAAAAATTCCGAAAATGGGAAAATAGTAAAAAAACAGTTGAAAAGTCTATTCACTTATGTTAAACTTGTCACTGTCAGGTCATCACTAAGGAGGTGTAAAGATGGCAGCTTTGCGAATCGTACTTACGGTTATTTTGATTTTAGTATCAATTGTATTTACAGCGATTGTTTTAATGCAGGAAGGTAAATCGGCAGGACTTGGTGCAATCAGCGGTGCAGCGGAAACGTACTGGGGCAAAAACAAGGGGCGTTCGATGGAAGGCGCACTCGTCAAGTTTACAAAGATTTTGGGCGTTGTATTTATGTTGCTTGCAGTTGTTTTAAATATTAATTTTTAATTAAGATAAAACATTTAGACACTCTTGTAAATTCAAGGGTGTTTTTTTCTGTTTCATAGTGTACAATGGTATTAACAGGTATTTATCCAAAACCGTTATGGAATGGGTGAGGACAATTGTAAAAGGGCAGGAGGTGCAGGCATGGCGGATAAAAGAAAAAAAGTGATATTGGATTTGGTGGAGGCAGATTTTTATGTGCCCATGAAGGAGAAAGAGCTTGCTGTGATGCTTCAGGTTTCAAAGCAGGACAGACCTGAACTCAACCGTATTTTAAATGAGCTTTTGGCAGAGGGAAAGTTATCCATTACAAAAAAAGGAAAATTTGTGAAGGCGAAACATTCGGATAAGGAGCTGATAGGAACATTTATCAGCCATCCTAAGGGATTCGGTTTTGTGGAAATAGACGGCAGGGAGGATGATTTATATATTCCCGAAAACTGTGTTAACGGAGCGTTCCATAACGATACGGTAAAGGTAGCGCTGCTGTCAGGGCATGGCGGAAAGCGTCAGGAGGCGCAGGTAATTGAGATTATAACGCGCGGTATGAAGCATATTGTAGGCACTTATGACAGGAGCAATAAAAATTTTGGCTTTGTGGTTCCGGATAACACGAAAATCAGGGACGATATTTTTGTGCCTGCAGAGCGCTCTAAGGGGGCCGTATCGGGGCATAAGGTTGTATGTGAGATAACGGATTACGGAAAGAATAACCGGAAACCGGAAGGAAAAATTATAGAGATTCTTGGACATGTAAACGACCCGGGTGTGGATATTATGTCCATTGTAAAGGGTTATGAGCTGCCTGTCGAATTTTCGGAGAAAATCATGAATCAGATTGAGCGTGTTCCAAACGAGGTTTCCGAGGAGGATATGGCAGGCAGACGTGACCTGCGCGATATGCAGATGGTGACGATTGACGGTGAGGACGCAAAGGATTTGGACGATGCGGTAAGCCTTGTAAAGGATGGGGCATTTTACCAGCTTGGCGTACACATTGCAGATGTCACAAATTATGTGCAGGAAAATTCGGCGCTTGACTGGGAGGCAAGGGAAAGAGGCACCAGCGTCTACCTTGTCGACCGGGTGATTCCGATGCTTCCGCACAAGCTCTCAAACGGGATTTGTTCTCTCAATGCAGGTGAAAACAGGCTTGCATTGAGCTGTCTGATGACAATTGACCAAAAGGGTGAGGTTGTAAGTCATGAGTTGGTGGAAAGTGTAATCAGGGTGGACAGGCGTATGTCGTATACCAGTGTGAAGAAAATTCTTGAGGACCATGACGAGAACGAAATCAGGGAATACGAAGCGCTTGTGCCGATGTTTGAGCGGATGCGTGAGCTTGCGGCAATTTTGCGCAGGAAGAGAAAAAAACGCGGTTCAATAGATTTTGACTTCCCTGAGACGAAGATTTTTTTGGATAAAGAAGGACATCCCATAGACATTGAACCTTATGACAGAAATGTGGCGACAAAGATTATTGAGGACTTTATGCTGATTGCAAACGAAACCGTAGCGGAGCATTTTTACTGGCTTGAGCTGCCGTTTGTATACCGTACCCATGATACGCCCGATCCGGAAAAAATTGCAAAGCTTAGTACTTTTATCCGGAATTTCGGGTATTTGCTGAAGAGCCAGCAGGAGGAAATACATCCCAAGGAACTGCAAAAGCTGCTTGCAAAAGCGGAGGATACACCGGAGGAGGCGTTGATTAGCAGGCTCACGCTGCGGAGCATGAAGCAGGCAAAATACACGGTTGACTGTACGGGTCATTTTGGGCTTGCGTGCCAGTATTACTGCCATTTTACATCGCCAATCAGAAGATATCCTGATTTGCAGATTCACAGGATTATCAAGGAACAGCTTCGTGGAAAATTAAATGAAAAACGGATTGAACATTATCATGGGATTCTTCCCGAGGTGGCAAAGCATTCGTCAGAGATGGAGCGGCGTGCGGATGAGGCGGAGCGCGAAACGGATAAACTTAAAAAGGCGGAGTATATGCAGGAGCGTATCGGCAGTATTTATGAGGGCGTGATTTCTTCCATCACTTCATGGGGTGTTTATGTGGAGCTGCCAAATACGGTTGAGGGAATGATCCATGTATCCATGCTTCCGGGAGATTATTTTTATTATGATGAGGAAGCCTATGAGATGGTGGGACAGGCGACAGGAATCCGGTACCGGCTTGGACAGAAGTTGCCAGTCATGGTCAATGCCGCAGACAGGATTTCTGGAAACATTGATTTTGTAATACCCGAAGAATGGGAAATTGCAGAAAAAGACGCGGTCGGTGAAAGGAGTATCGAGAGTTAACAATGGCAAAAAAGGAACCGTTAAAGCTGGTGGCAAACAACAAAAAGGCGTACCACGACTTTTTTATCGAAGAAAAATATGAATGCGGCATTGCGCTCCACGGTACGGAGGTAAAGTCTCTGCGCATGGGAAAATGCAGTATCAAGGAGGCATTTATCCGAATAGAGAATGCGGAAATATTTATATATGGGATGCATATATCGCCCTATGAGAAGGGAAATATATTTAATAAAGACCCGCTGCGTGTAAAGAAGCTTCTGATGCACAGGCAGGAAATCCATAAGCTGCTTGGGAGGATTAAGGAAAAGGGCTATACGCTTGTGCCGCTTCAGGTCTATTTTTCCAATGGCAGGGCAAAGGTTGAGATTGGGCTTGCAAGAGGCAAAAAACTTTATGACAAGCGCGAGGACATTGCCAAAAAGGACGCAAGGCGTGAGGCGCAAAGGGAGTTTAAGGTAAAAAATCTTTACTAAAATAAGGAACATTATGAAGAAAACGAACTATCGGTGGATAATACATGTGCTTTTTGCCATATATATGGTTGTGCTCTTTAAGCTTACCATACTTCGTGACAGCTTTGATTTCCACAACTATATGAAATACGGTACGCTGAATCTGACATTTTTTGCCGAATATATTCCGTTTGTGCGGCGGCACAGATGGGGGCGCATCCTCTACCTGTTCGGAGGAAACATTGCAGCCTTTATTCCGTTTGGGGCGTACTTGGGTTATCGGGGGAAAAAGATACTCCCTACGGTAATCCTTGGTTTTCTGTTGTCATTTTTCATAGAAAGTATGCAGTATATCTGGGGCGTGGGCGTCAGCGAGCTTGATGACCTTATCCTAAATACGCTTGGTGCGCTGATTGGGGCTGCGGCAGTAAAGATGATGGAAAAAATTAAGGAAAAGAAATCCGAGAAAAAGAGCAGTTAAGTACTTGACTTTGCATAGCGTATCTGATATGATAAATAAACCTTGGAACATAAGCCTGAACCAGTTATTTTTCAAGGGGTAGTAAAGGTTTCGACAGGGAACCTGAAGATGGAGAAGCAAGTCGCAGGCATGCGTTAAATCCAAAATTAAAATTAAACGCTGAAGATAATTTAGCATACGCAGCCTAATGGCTGCTGTCTGACCTGATGCACCTACACATTGGGACTCAGGCATCGATTTTGTAGGAAACGACATATGCAAAGCTTTGCGCATATGGGCGTATGATGAAGCTACTGACCGTTTAGGGGAGCCGGATCGCCTAAATGCAAGGGAAACGGGCTTGCCCGAAACAGCCGGCTAAACTTGTAGAAGTACATGGGACGGTTTTTTGGACACGGGTTCGACTCCCGTCTACTCCATCAGTTAAGCCTAGAATTTTCTAGGCTTTTCTTTTTATGCACACGGGCATCCAAATGAAATATGTCAG
>DKYC01000162.1:977-7515 GCA_002492295.1 Lachnospiraceae bacterium UBA7110 | reverse complement strand
CACGCGCCCCTGCGGGAAATTGTATGTCCTGATTTTTTCCGAGCGGTCGCCTGTTCCAATCTGGCTTCTGCGCAGCTGTGCTTCCGCGTCGTGGCGCTGCTGCTGCTCCATATCGTAGAGCTTTGATTTTAACAGCGCAAACGCCTTCGCCTTATTCTGCAGCTGTGACTTTTCCGTCTGACTGTACACCACAATCCCCGTCGGATAATGCGTCAGGCGCACCGCAGAATCCGTCGTGTTCACACATTGTCCGCCGTTTCCGGACGCACGCATGACATCCACGCGGATATCCTTCTCATCAATCACAATATCAATATCCTCATCCACCTCCGGCATGACCGCCACGCTGATTGTGGATGTATGAATACGCCCGCCGCTCTCCGTCTCCGGCACACGCTGTACACGATGCACGCCGCTCTCATACTTCATGCGCGAATACGCGCCCTGTCCCGTAATCACAAACTGCACTTCCTTCATGCCGCCAATGCCGATTTCATCCACATTCAAAAGCTCAACCTTCCAGCGCCTGCCCTCCGCGTAATGGACGTACATCCTGTATATCTCCGCCGCAAACAAAGCCGCCTCGTCCCCGCCTGCGCCTGCCCTGATTTCCACAATAACATTCTTGTCATCGTTTGGATCCTTCGGCAAAAGCAGTACCTTAAGCTGCGTCTCCAACTCCTCAATGCGTTTTTTCGCGTCACTCAGCTCTTCCTTTAACATCTCCCGCATTTCATCGTCATTCTCGGACTCAAGCAGTGAAAGCGAATCCGCCACCGTCTCATTACATTTTTTATATTCCCGATACGCCTCCACAATCGGCGTCAAATCGTTCTGTTCCTTCATCAGCGCACGAAAACGTGCCTGGTTTTCCGCTACCGTCGGCTCATTGAGTTCATTTAAAATTTCCTCAAACCGATGCAGCAAATCCTCCAATTTGTCAAACATTTTCCTATCCTCCATACTGCTGACACGAAAAGAAACCGTTTCCATCCCCATGAAAGCATCAGCACAAACTTGCCTTTATTACACGGTCTAATCCCGCGTAATCCTTTATCACTTCTATTTCTCCAAAACCGTTTTCCCGCAAAATGGCGCTGACCGCCTTTGCCTGACTGCATCCGATTTCCAAAAACAGCAGCCCGAAACGGCGCAGGTAATGCGGCGCTTCCCCGATAATCCTGCGGTAAAAATACAGTCCGTCCTCCCTGCCGTCAAGTGCCGTAAGCGGCTCATAGTCGCGCACCTCCGGCATAAGCCCTGCTATCTCGCCGCTTGGAATGTACGGCGGATTGGACAGTATCATATCAAACAGCGTATCCCGTATCCGCCCCGGCGCATACGCCGTAAGCGGTGCAAACAAATCACCGCACAAAAACGACGCGTCCAAACCAAGCCGTCCGGCATTCTCCCTGGCCACCAAAAGCGCCTCTTCGGAAATATCAGTCCCGACGCCCTCACACTCGTTGCTGTACTTTAACAGGCTCAGCAGAATACACCCTGACCCGGTGCACAAATCCAGAATATGCATTCCGTCACCCAAATAGCGCATTGCCTCCTCGACAAGGATTTCCGTGTCCTGCCGCGGAATCAGGGTATGCTCGTTCACCCGGAAGCAAAGCCCCATAAACTCCTGTTCCCCTGTAATATGCTGCAGCGGAACATGCCTTCTGCGCGTTTCTATGGCTCGTTTATAAAATTCCTCCTCCATCCGGCTGCGCATGCTGTCCCCGTGCACCAACAGCGTATTACGGTCCGTGCGGCATACATACTCGAGCAAAAGCCTTGCATTGAGCTTCGCCTCCGCAACCCCGGCTTCCTCCAGTGCTTCCACGCCATACTCATACAATTCCCTGTAGGTCATATCTCCTCCGCTAAGATTCGTCCATCGCCTCAAGATTTTCATCCGTATAGCCAAACTCTTCCTTCAAATATGTTTTCCAGTCAAACACCGCCTCAACTGAAGCGATTGCAACCCGCACCATATCCTCATCCGGCTCCTTCGTCGTCAGTTTCTGAAGCCACAGACCCGGTCTTGAAATAATCTGCACAATGACATTGTCGCTCCTTCCGGCAAGCCGGATAAGCTCATACGAAATCCCCGCAATCACAGGCACCAGCAAAAGCCGGATAATAATTTTGAGCGCAAGATTGTCAACACGGATAAAAAAGAATACAATCACGCTGACAAGCACTACAAACAGCAGAAAGCTCGTACCGCAACGCTTATGCTGCCGTGAGCTCCGCATAACGTTTTTTACGTTTAACGGTCTGCCGCGCTCAATACAGTTAATGCATTTATGCTCCGCGCCGTGATATCTGTAAAGCCGCTTAATATCCTCCATCAACGAAATCGCCACAATATACCCCACAAAAATCAAAATCCGGATAAGTCCCTCAAAAATCGCAATCAGGCTTGCATTCCTTACTACTTTGCCAAGCAGATCGGAAAGCAGGAACGGAAGCACCATAAACAGAGCCACGGCAATAATCACGGACAGCGCCACCGTAATCCCCATCATAATATCGTCGGACTTTTTTCCGATTGCCTTGTGTCCGGACTGGACATCCGGCTCCTCATCCTCCTCATAAAACGATGCCGAATGCATCGTCACCTTCATGCCAAGCACAAGGGAATCGATAAATGAAAAAATCCCCCTGATAAATGGAACCTTCGTAAATTCCCTGCCGCCGCAAAATCCCTTATATTCCTGTGTTTCCACATCAATTTCCCCGTCAGGCTTGCGTACCGCGACGGCATACCGTTCGCCGTTTTTCATCATAACACCCTCCAGGACCGCCTGACCTCCAATCCCGGAGTAGTGGGTTTTTCTGTTTTTAGCCATCGTTAACCCCCTTCTGCATAATCGAGCAGGGAAGATTTCTTCCCCCACTCGCCGCGCGCCCCGTGCGCCACTTTAGTGACATATTTCTATGTGAAAACCTTCCATATATGGCTTTTCACATTTTGCACGGGGCTGTGCATCAAAAAATAGGTTGAGATAATATCCTTACCTCAACCTCTTCTTTTATGCAACGCTTCCTATTTGCTTTCCACGCCGTACTTCTTATTAAATCTCTCAATACGTCCGCGCGCTGCCGCCGACTTCTGCTGTCCTGTATAGAACGGGTGGCATTTTGAACAAATTTCAACGTGGATTTCAGGCTTTGTCGAACCTGTCACAAATGTGTTTCCGCAGTTGCAGGTAACTGTTGCCTGATAGTAGTTTGGATGTATTCCCTCTCTCATCTTTTTCACCTCTCTATAAATGCATTTCTTAAAATTTAATTCTATGTTGTAAACAAGCTTATTCAGTATAGCACAGGTTTTTGCGATACGCAAGCACTTTTTCCAATTTCATAAAATTATCATCATTATAAAAATCCCGTTTTTACAAAAATCTCATTTTTTTCACCGTTGCGACAAACTCGGCGTTGTCTCTTGTCCGTGCGAAAATATCCAAAATTTTGTCAACCGCTTCCTCGGGCTTTAAACCGTTTAACGCCTTGCGCATGATGTTAATCGCCTCAAGTTCCTCCGCGTCCAAAAGCAAGTCCTCACGTCTTGTTCCCGATTTCGGAATATCAATCGCGGGAAACACCCTTCTTTCGGAAAGCTTCCGGTCAAGCACCATTTCCATGTTGCCGGTGCCCTTAAATTCCTCGTACACCACATCATCCATCTTAGAGCCCGTCTCCACAAGCGCCGTTGCAAGAATGGTAAGGCTCCCGCCCTCCCGCATGTTTCTTGCCGCACCGAAAAAGCGCTTTGGCATATGGAGCGCCGCAGGGTCAAGACCGCCCGAAAGCGTACGGCCGCTGGGCGGAACCGTGAGGTTGTAAGCACGCGTCAGGCGCGTAATACTGTCGAGTAAAATGCACACGTCCTTTTTATGCTCCACAAGGCGCTTCGCACGCTCAATTACCATCTCCGAAACGCGCTTATGGTGCTCCGGCAGCTCGTCAAACGTGGAATAAATCACCTCCACATTTGGTCCCCCGATTGCCTCCTTGATATCCGTTACTTCCTCGGGACGCTCGTCAATCAGAAGAATAATCATATGCATGTCCGGCGCGTTTGCCAAAATTGATTTTGCGACTTCCTTTAACAGCGTTGTCTTACCTGCCTTTGGCGGTGAAACAATCATACCACGCTGTCCCTTTCCCACAGGACTCATCAGATCCATGATACGCATTGCCACGCTTGCCTTTTTCGTCTCAAGGCGAATACGCTCATTTGGGAAAATCGGCGTCATGTCCTCAAAATTGCGTCTTTTAAGTGCAATTTCCGGCGGATAGCCGTTTATTTTTTTCAGATACAGCAATGCACTGAATTTTTCGTTCATCGTCTTTATACGGGTATTTCCTTCGATAATATCACCCGTGCGCAGATTAAAGCGGCGTATCTGACTTGGAGCCACATATACGTCATTCTCACCTGGAAGAAAATTGTCGCTTCTGATAAAGCCAAAACCGTCCGCCATGACCTCCAAAATGCCTCTCGCCGTCAGCCCGCTGTCAAGCTCTGCCGGATAGCCCTCCTGCTTCTCTCCATCCGGCTGCTGCGGTTTTTCACGCCGGTATTCACGCTTCTCAGAGCCTTCCTTTTTCTCAGTTTCTTTTTTCTCGTAAGGCTTCTCATAAGGTTTTTCATAAGAAGGATGCTCGCCGATTCCTTTCAATACGGGCTTTGGCTCAACATCTTTCCCGTCCGCCTTATCCTTTTCGTCCGCCTCAAGCATATGCGCAATTAATTCCGCCTTTTTCAGCGTACTTATCCCCTTTAAGCCGCGCGCCTTTGCAATTTCCCTGAGCTCTGAAAGCGCAAGTGATTCATATTTTTCTCTCATGAATGCCTCCTAAAAATATTGATAAATGGGAAAAACTATTCTGAAATGCTTCTGTCATACATACATAAAATACATAAAGATACAGCAACTAGAATTTTAATTTAACCACATTATAACGCATTTTTCAGAAAATAGAAAGGAAAATTTACCACAAAACGCAAAAATATATAATTTTATTCTGTCACGTATTCTTTCGGCTGTCACCCGCCTGCGGCATCCCCCGGAGCTCTTTTACCACCATTGTAATGACTATCCAAGTCAACACAAATGTAAGCGCGTCCGCTACAGGCTGCGCCAGTTGTAATCCCGTCACACCCAAAAGCTTTGGCAATATCAGAATGGACGGAATGAAAAACAGTCCCTGCTTGCTGACTGCGGTAAGCGTTGCCCGGAAACTGTAGCCAATCGACTGCGCCAGCATATTTCCCATTATGACATACGCCTGAAACGGAAGCAGACAGCACTGCATCTTAAGAGCCCGCGCGCCGATACGGATAACCTCCGTGTCGTCTTTGCGAAACAGGTGCATAATCGGCGTGGAAATGGCAAACATAATGACACCCATTGTCAGCAGAAACACAAAAGCCACCCGCCTGCAGAAAAAGTATGCATCCAGTACGCGCCCATAACGCCCCGCCCCGAAATTAAATCCGCACACAGGCTGGAAACCCTGCCCAAAGCCAATTAACGCGGAATTGATAAACATCATAATGCGTGTGACAATCGACATTGCCGCCACCGCCGCGTCCCCAAAACCGGAAGCCGCCACGTTTAAAAGCACGGACGCCACACTCGCCAGTCCCTGCCTTCCAAGCGTCGGCATACCTGCTGAAAGGATTTCCTTATAAACCCATGCCCGGAGTACAAAGTATTTGGGCAGCGGCTTTAAGACGTTCCTGGAACGGACCACCAGCGCCAGCAAAATCACAAAGCTGACAAACTGGCTGAAAATCGTGGCAATTGCCGCGCCGGAAATCCCCATGTCAAAACCAAAAATTAAAACAGGGTCCAAAATCACATTCAAAATCCCGCCCGTCGTAATGCCAATCATGGAAAGCGCGGCGTTTCCCTGGGAGCGCAGATGATTGTTAAACACAAACGAAACCGTCATATAAGGCGCAGCAATCAGGATATATCTCCCATAATCCTTTGCATAGGGGGCAATAGTCGGCGTCGCCCCAAGCACCCTGACCAACCGGTCAATATTGGAAATCCCTAAAACCGCCAGGCAAAGACCAAGGGCAAAGGCTGTGTATACCGCCACGGAGCAGGCGTTCTGCGCCCTGTCCTGTTTCTTCGCGCCAAGCATTCTCGACATATAGTTGCCGCTTCCCATTCCAAGCGTGAATCCAATCGCCTGAATCATCGCCATCAGTGAGAAATTTACTCCCACTGCCCCGGAGGCGCTGGTACTGATCTGGCTGACAAAAAAGGTGTCCGCCATATTGTATATGGAAGTAATCAGCATACTGATAATGGTCGGCACTGCCAGCCTTGGAATCAGCCGGTTGACAGGTGTTTCCGTCATCATTTTATATTTTTCCTCATAGCTCATTGCTTTCATTGCACATTCCTCCATTTTCCGTTTTATCCGCAGGTTCGTTCTTCCTGTAAGGATACAGCCGCGTGAAATATAATGAATTATTTATTGCGAAGTTTCTAAAATTATTATACATTAATATAAGAAG
>DKYC01000162.1:514-701 GCA_002492295.1 Lachnospiraceae bacterium UBA7110 | reverse complement strand
TAAGAAGAATTTCATACACAACTTCATAAAACCCCAAAATTATTTTAGAATAGGAGATTTTACATATGACATTACAGGAAAAAGCACTTGCACTGCACAAGGAATGGAACGGAAAGCTGGAAACCGTATCAAAAACCCCGGTAAAATCAAGGGAGGCACTCTCGCTTGCCTACACGCCCGGCGTTGC
>DKYC01000162.1:0-232 GCA_002492295.1 Lachnospiraceae bacterium UBA7110 | reverse complement strand
GCTTGCCTACACGCCCGGCGTTGCGGAGCCCTGCAAGGTTATCGCAGAAGATAAAGACGCCGCTTATCAGTATACGATGAAGGCAAACACCGTAGCCGTCGTTTCCGACGGCAGCGCGGTTCTTGGGCTTGGCAATATCGGTCCCTACGCGGCAATGCCCGTTATGGAAGGGAAGGCCGTTTTATTCAAGGAATTTGGCGGCGTGAATGCGGTTCCCATCTGCCTTGACACA
>DKYC01000103.1:472-8378 GCA_002492295.1 Lachnospiraceae bacterium UBA7110 | reverse complement strand
TGGTTTGTGACCTTAATTTCGTTGATTTTGTCCTCTGTCGCGTCGAGCGCCTTGTTATTGGCGCTGTCATAGACTTTCCACCCTGCACCCTCTTTCTTCATGTGTGTTTCAGGATTCCAACTGCTGCTCTCCCACTGGAACGTCATCGCGCCCCACTCCACGTCAACCGAATAGACGGTCGCATCTTCAGTGTAACCCCAAACAGGGATTTCAACGTCAGCATACGCAGGTTTTGCAGGTTTGTAACCTTCAGCGTCTTCCGTTCCTTCTGCCGGAATCTCCACATCCTGTGTGGGATCAAGCGCCTTCTTACTGTCGCCTTCTTTCACATCCGGATTTTCCGTGGTAGTCTCTGTGGGCGGATTCTCAGCCGCCTGTGCCACTGTTCCCGCAAGCGGGGAAACAATCAGGCTGAGCGCGAGCGCTCCTGTTCCGAACATTTTCCATAATGTTTTTCTTTTCATAGTATAAACTCCTTTCTGTATTGCACATCATTTCGTGCGTGTTTTTTCTGCCTGTTTATCATATTGTATTTTTCGTAAAAAAGAAAGCGTTTTAGTACGGATTGCAATTTAGAGGGTACGGATTGCAAAAATGTAAACCACTTTTTAGACGATTCATTTTTGCTGCAGTTCGTAACGCTATTGCCTGCCACGCGCGGAAACATCGAGCAAAATCCTGGAAACATGCATCCGGTTTTCTATCGAAAATTCTATCTCCCCATTATAATACTGCACCAGTTTTTGTATGCTTTCCGCTTTATCTTTCCAGTGTTTGGCATATTCTTCCCGCTCCAGCGTCGGTGCGCAGGTATTTTGGCATAAAAGCACAACTTTATTTTTATTCTGCTGAATAACCATATTAATTCGTTTTATTTCCTCTCCCGCACTGCAACACTCGTAAATTGCGTTTTCGAAGACACTGACAAGAATTGCCGCAATGTCAAATTCACGGATTGCGAGATTCTCACCAACGTCCGCACGCACCACAATCCGAATATTTTCCTCATCCGCAATGGTTCTGTAAACGGACAGAATTTTGTTGACTGTGTCATTCCCGCAAATCCGCCCTGTATTCCTTACATCCAAATCCTCCGCCTTCATCAGTTTCAGCTGGCGGCGCAGAAGCTGTTCATTGATTTCCATAAGCTCCTTTTCCATCCGGCAGTAATATTCTTTGCCGCGGTAAAAATACATCCGGAACGTCGTCCACTGAACAATCCCTGTCATCACAAGCATGACCGCAACGCGCACCACGCGGTTTATGGACAGTTCATGGGCATCGGGCCAGTATGCTCCCACACCCGCAATCATCAGCATAAAGACTAACGTAATTGCGCTTGGCAAATCCATCACGGCATTCAAAAAATCCCGTCCTGCCTGAAAGCGCGGACGCACTGTTATAATGATAAACAGCAGCATGAGTGTTTCGGCAGCCGCGCGCAATGCGAGATCCGCCCAAAGACTGCTTCCAAAACATAAGCGCGAACCGTCAACACCCAGAAACACTGTGACGGAGAGCAGGTAAAAACCAAGCGTAACCTTATAGATGGACAGATACAGGAAGTCCGCACTCATCAGCGTACAGAAAGTACCTATTACAATAATCGCCGCAAAGCCCGAACACCGGACAAATACTGCAAAATCTACCAGGTACCACGCGCCAAATACCGCAGCTGCAAACACTCCGAACATGCAGTAATACACTGCCGTCTTTTTCGTGGAATAGCGTGGTCTGTCCAGCAGGAAAAACACGCCCATCATCAATGCCGCACCCATGATATGCCGCAGCAGCGCAATCCAAACAGAGCCTCCTAACATATGCCGTCCTCCCTTCTTTCAGCGGGTAATCAAAACCGGATGTGTTTCGTCTCACTGTACCTGACACGAAATCCGCGCCACGCCTTCGCTGTGGTACGTTTCCGGCTCATATGCAACAATATGCAGCATCACGTTATCGCCTGCGGATACCGTCTTTTCACACGGCACCTGCGCGACATACTCCCCCTGATATAATATGCCCGTCTGTCCAATCAGCTCTTCCTCCCGGTACACGCGCGCCAAAATCCATACGGCATTTCCGGCATAATTTACCAAATTCACCTGCAGACCGCCGCCTGTAAACGCCGGCGCAGTCTCAAGCCCAATCGTATAGCCCTCTTTTACGGGCAGTTCCTGCCAGCCCTGTGTCGCATTGGGCATCCCTCCTGCCGCCGCCATCTCATGCTCGGGCGCGCGGAATACGCGGTAGCCTTGCGCAAAGCGGATATAGCCAAGTGAGAGCGCAATGCATAAGAGGGCGGCAAGGCTTGTCAAAATCCCGATTTTTAATTTTCTTCTCGAATCCGTGACGCAATTTTTCCGTTTCATATTATTATGTAAACCTCCACTGCATTCTTTCCTGTTATTTTATTTCAACGGTAATCGGCACAACCGAGTCCACCATACCTTTTTCGCCGGTGTCGTGGTTGTAAAACGAAAATATCATTTTTGCCTCATAGGTCCCGCTCGTGAGCGCAACGCCTTCCGGCGGCGTAAGCGTAAGGTTCTCGATATGGTAACCGACAGGAATACGTCCCGAACGGTAAATCTCCACGTCCCTTCCGCTGCTGTCCGTCATGTACAGCACGGCCACAAAGTCATAATTTGCCCCGCGGTTTGGGTTCTTAATCACATACGGCTCACTCTCCGCCGTCAGCGTCTGACCATCCACCCGCAGCACCTTTGGCACTTCATAGCTCGCCTTATTATCGTTTGTGCGCTCTCCGAAATCGTCATCGGTATTTGGGATAATCGCCGCATCCGCCATCACGGGCACATAATCCTGCGGCGGCAGCGGCGGATACAGCAGAAATAAAAACAGCAGCGCGAAATACGGCAAAAACGGAAACAGCCAAATCAAAAACGCCCCATGGCTTTTTCCGCTGACACAGCAGCGCTCTATCAGCCCGTTGTTCTCCCCGACAAACAGCCCGACATAGCGTTTCGCATGGATTGCGCAGACTGCCTCGCAGCAGTGGATTTCGCCGTCGTTGACCGCGCAGAACGCCGCAGCAAGCGGACAGCTTTTCCCCTTTACAATACAGTCAACCGTCAAATTCCGGACGGTTCCTTTCAGCACGCCAAAAAAGCCGATTTCCGCCATATCCTTCCCCTTCAGCACAACCCCCTTAATCTGATGCCCGCCGCCGTCAAACAGCCCGCAAAAGGGATGCTGCTTGTCACAGCCAATCGAAGGGATTTCCTTTCCGTGAAAATCAATGTCATCCGTCAGAAGGACACTTCCCTGTGCTGCCTCAGGTTCCCCGCGGTTGACACGCTCAATCCAGTCCAACAGCTGCCTGCGGTTTCCGATTTCCAACGGCTTTTTGACTGCCGCCTGCTCCAGACCGTTTGGTGCACAGTACCAGTTTTCCTGCAAAAAATCCATTTTTGCCGCAGGCTCGCGCTCAAATACGGTAAAATCCCACTGATAGGCGTCCTCAAGAAATGCGGGTACAGCGTCCTTTTGGGCAAATCCATGCTCCCTGTCCCTGAATTTCTTCAATTTCCTATCCTTGCTTACGACAAAAAAGCACCAGTGAAATCTGCCCTTATTGACGGCAATCATTCCATCCTTCCCGTTCTTCCACTTGCGCACAATGCTGCGGGAAAAACAGTGCTCAAGCGCTCCGCTGTTCTCGTAAACAAAGCCTGCATTCTCGCTTTTGTTCCTGCCAAACCGCACTGCCGTACCGATTTTTACGGCGGCATAGCTGTCTTTGATTGTTCCCGTATTGCGGTATGCGAATCCGCCTTCCATTTTTATCTGTCTGCTCATGGCTTTTCCTTTCTGCTGCTGCGGGAAGCCGCAAAGCCTCCCGCGTTTTTATGCAAATTTTTTATACACTTGGCTTCTCTGTCTTAATTCCGACTGTGATTGTTCCAAGCTGTGACCATTTGGCAATTCCATCTGCTGTTTTATATTCTTCCTTAATACCTGACGGCATAAAGAATACTGTGCCTGTTGTCGGCGTTCCCGCTACGGCGGCATCCGTGCTGTTATCCGCGGTGGCAAGTGTCAGATAGTCCGGCACATCGCCCGCTTTTGGCGTAAGCTGTGTGTCCGTATCCTCCGTACTTTTTGTAAAACCGCCTATGGTGTCCGTATAATCCGCATCGTCCGTTTTTGCCCCCGCGTAATCAAGCGTTGCGTAAACCTCGGCGTTGGAATGATTAGTCACTTTGATTTGGTTGATTGCATCCTGCGTCGTATCAAGCACCTTGCTTTTTTCGCTGTCATACACTTTCCACTCCGCGCCCGCAATAGTCTTGTGCTCTGTAGCGTCCCATGTCGTGTTTTCGTACTGGAACGTCATTGCACCCCATTCCACATCAACCGAGTAAACAGTCGCATCCTCCGTAAAGCCCAGGACATCGATATCCGTGTCAAAATAATCCTCGGCAGTCGGGTCAAGTCCCAAATCATCAAGTCCGATAATCATATTTTTGGCATCTCTTGCCATATACACTACCCAGCCAAAATAGTCTGTATTGTTTTTGCCCATAACAATCTTAGTACTGCTTGATAAGTATGCATCGGTGGGCATTTTGGTTGAGGCTTTGCCCTTTCTTACCATGAGTATGCTGTCATTATACAACTGCACAAACCGGTTTGCATATGTGCCGTTTATAACGTGGTCAAAACCTTTGCCTTCCTTTGAGAAACCCTTGATAACACCTCCATACATTTGAAGCCCTATGCCGGCAACCTTAACTCCGTTTCCCGCATCAATCGTCGGTCCCGTCTTTTCCGCCTCACTTCCAAATATGAGATACTTCGTTGGAGGAGCTTCTGTAACCTGCCAACAAAAATTTCCCTGGCAGCGCACCCTTCCCGTACCTGTTATGGAATAGACTGCCGTTGAGCTGCGCGCATAAACTTCAAAAATCCCCTCGGAAAAGGAATTCTCTCCCGTAATAACCAAATGTTCCACTAAACGGTCGGCATATAAGGAATACTCCTTATACTCACCCCCTTCTTTCCTTCGATAGGTGTCGCGGATGTTGACGCCGTTTAAATACAGGGTGCTTGTTGCCAGGTCATAGTGCGCGGTCGGATTGCCATCCGCCCCCGTCTCGTTAAAAATATTGTCGCAATTGCTCTTCGTCACCTCTGTTCCCCCAATCCAGACTTCGCCCTGGCTCCAGTCGGTGGCTGCTTCCACGACGTCTGCGCCCCCTGTGTACGAAAGCAGAAGGGAGCATGCCGCAACACCCGCCATAAAGACGGCAATACCCTTGCGGATACACCGTTGGAAAATCTTGTGTTTCATCGTTATCATCCTCCTTTTTGTCACTGTTTTGTTCCTACTACTGCCGATTAAGGCGTCTGCGTCTTTGCAGGCTGATTCGTTTTGATGCCAACGGTAATTGTACCGATTGGAGCCCACTTTGCGATACCGCCGTCTATCTGCAATTCATCCTTTAAGCCGTTTGGCATAAAATACGCTTTTGCGACAGTCGGCGTCCCCGCATCATCTTCGCTTCCGGCGTTATCCGCCGTCCCAAGGAAAAGGTAATCATCATCCGTTTCTTTCTCAAAGCGGAATATTCCTGTCGTGTCCGAAGCATAATCATCCGCGCTCTTATAATCGAACGTTGCCCAAATGGGCGCATTGGAATAGTTTGTAACTTTAATCTCGTTGATTTCGTGCTCGGTATCATCAAGCGCCCTGTCTGAAACCGTGTCGTAGACTTTCCAGCCTGCGCCCGATGTCTTGATATGGTTTTTGGAATCCCATCCGCTGCCTTCCCATTGGAATGTCATCGCACCCCATTCCACATCAACCGAATAGACGGTCGCATCCTCGGTGTAACCCCAAACAGGGATTTCCGCGTCGGCATACTTTCCTTTTACAGGTCCGTAGTCCGGAGCGCCCTGCGTCCCTTCTGCCAAAATATCCTCCGTACAGTCCGGATTAAGATTCTCCTTGCTGCCGCCTTCCTTCACCGCTGAATCGTCTGCGTCGGGAGGTACGCTGCCATCATCTTCTTTGGTGACAGGGGGAACGTCTTTATCACCCCCATTCTCCGGGCTGCCGTTTTCCGTCCGGTCTTTCTCCGGCTGCTCCTCCTCTGACAGTCCGTCTTCTGGCTGTTCTTCCTCTGACGGTCCGCCTTCTGGCTGCTCCTCCTCTGATGGTATGTTTTCCGGTGGCTCTTCCTCTGACGGTCCGCCTTCTGGCTGCCCTTCCTCTGACGGTCCGCCTTCTGGTGGCTCCTCCTCTGACGGTCCGTCTTCCGGCTGCCCTTCCTCTGACGGTCCGCCTTCTGGCTGCTCTTCCTTTGGCGGTATGTTTTCCGGCTGCTCTTCCTCTGACGGTCCGCCTTCTGGCTGCTCTTCCTTTGGCGGTATGTTTTCCGGCTGCTCTTCCTTTGGCGGTTCTTCGCCTTCGGTCTGTTCAATGTCCTGCCCCTCAGGGGCTTCCGCCGCACGAGCCGCTGTTCCCGCAATAAGGGAGGTAATCAGACTAAAAGTAAGCGCTCCTGTTCCAAGCATCTTCCACAGTAATTTTCTTCCCATAGTATGAACCCCCTCCCGTCGTACAGGTTCCTGCGTCCGTATTTAAATTTCCAAAGCTTTGGCGTACTTTGCGTACTGCCTGCCAAAATTTTCCATTCCGCTCCATACGCCTCCTGCCCGGACATAAAAGCATGACAAAGATACCTAGAAGGGGAGAGGAGTTCATTCAGCTTCGATGCAGGCATCTTTAACATGCTTTTCATGTCTGTCTATCATATTGCATTTTTTCCAAAAAAGATAGTGGCTTGGTACAGATTGCAGTTTAAAGGGTACGGATTGCAGTTAGCGTTTTATCCAAAAAATAAAAGTCAAAGTATTTTTTCCTTAAGGACTTATATGAGCCGCGTGGCAGGTAAATTTCCATCCCGTTATCCAGGTGCAGCATCTGTGCGTCAAGCCGCTCAATATGTTCCAAATTGACAACATAGGACACGCCAAGCTTCGTAAACTCCCGATAGCCGCAAAGCGTTTCGCACAGCTTCGCCATTGTCATGTGAAGCAGGACTTTTTCGCCGTTTTGCAGATGAATACACTGCTTTTTGCGCTGTGCTTCACAATAAATAATATCGCCCAACGCAATCTTGCGGACATGCTCCTGCGTTTCCAAAAGAACATAGCGGCACTGTCTTTCCTCGAGATTTTTTACAGCCTGCGCGATTACATCAGAAAGCGCCTTTTCACAAATCGGCTTTACCAAATAACCGGACGCGGAAACGCCAAATGCATCCAGCGCATGATCCGTTGACGAAGTCACAAAAATAACACTGCCCGTATTTCCCATATCGCGCAGCTTTTGTGCTGTTTCAATTCCCGTCAGAGATGGCATATAAATATCCAATAAAATAATATCCGGCTGGTACGCATTTGTTTCAACCTCCGACAGCAGCGCCATCGCATCCGTAAACCGGTTTATGGCAAACTCGTCAGGCGACTTGTCAAGCGACTGCAGCATATGCACTATCTTATCCAGCTCCTGTTCCTCGTCATCGCAGATTGCAATCTGATACATTGTCGGCACCTCTCTTTTGTCAGCAGGATTTTCGATTTTGTTTATAGGAATTTAATATTTTAATATTCTTTATCGTTGACATACTGAAAACAGTTTATCATATTTTCCGAATTTTTAGCAGCCGGTTGCAGATTTGGTCGTATTTTATTCAAATTTGGTCATATTTTGTTAAAATTTAGTCATATAAAGTGAAAGTATATACAGATAGTACACACGTTTTGTACGCACAAAAAAAGATGTATGTTTTCATCCATACATCTTTGCCATTGCGCTAAAATGCAACGAAACCCGATTTCTCGGGTTTCGTTCCTATTTTCTTATGAGGGGGGAGAT
>DKYC01000103.1:0-145 GCA_002492295.1 Lachnospiraceae bacterium UBA7110 | reverse complement strand
ATGAGGGGGGAGATAGTGAGTGCTCAACTATCTATATAATACTATAAAATATAAATGTGTCCAAATTGTGTTTAATTACTAAAAAAAGAATTATTTTTATAAATAAAAGATAAAATCATTGGTAATATTTCATCACCATCTGCAG
>DKYC01000170.1:10062-12283 GCA_002492295.1 Lachnospiraceae bacterium UBA7110 | reverse complement strand
TATAATCCTAAATAGGATAATTGAGATAGTTCTGTTAATACATTTAAATTTGAAATATCTGTCTCATACAAAGCTATTGTTTCTAAATTTGTTAAACCTTTTAATGGTTCGATATAAGTAACAGGCGTATCGCCAAGGTCTAATTCTTTAAGTTGATGTAAAACATTTAAGCCGTTTATATCTGTAATAGTTGTTCCATTTAATTGTAACCATGTTAAGTGATTTAAATTAAAAATGGGTGTTATATCAGTAATTTTATTGTAACTTACGTCCAATCTTTCTAAATTAGTTAAATTTGCCAATGGTTCTAAGTTGGTAATTTGTGCTGATGACAAATATAAAATTTTTAAATTAATCAAATTTGCTAATGGACTAATATCAGAAACGATTGTAGGATATAGGCATAGTTCTCCATTGCCAATAGAAAAAAATTCTAAATTTTTTAAATTCGTCACAGCTTTAATATCTTTAATTTTTTTCCCTTCTAATTTTAATGTTTTTAGTTTTGTTAAATTGGACAATGCACTAAGGTCTAGGGGAGTATCATCTTCTAATGATGAAAATGAAGCACCGTTTGGCATATATTTACCGCTTACTAAATGTAGTTCTCGTAAATTTGTTAAGTATTTTAGGCTATCTATATTTTCTACTTCTGTAAAATATAAATCTAATTCTTCAAGTTCAATCACATCACTTAACATAATATTGCGGTCTGTTATTCCTGTAACCTGCCGCATAGCATCTTCCAAATGTTCATCCTTCCAATCAATAATAAAGTCTTCTTGGTTCATTTCAATTTTTGTTTCTGCCGTTTCCTTTTGATAAGTAGTGCGACCATGCGTATTATATAATATATACTGAATTCCTGTCTCTGTTTGCATTAGTACAACACCCTTATATCCTATTCCTTCAACTACCGGAATTGGTAACTCTTCCTGCTCTCCGGAGGTGTTTATTAATATCAGACCAGTATAGTCATTTTTTACGACGACAAATTGTTCTGTGCTTTTAATATACTGATGCCATACAATTTGTCCTTGAATGGGTTCAAACTGCCATTCTCCGTTTTCATCTATAATGGTAATATATTTTGTCCCTCCCTCATTTGTTATCTCTATAAGAGAATATCCATTATAAATACCGCTGTAGTTCGTGACATTAACAGTATCACTTTCTAAATCGCATACAAGATTTCCTTGACAATCATAAATTGCATAGTCCGAGGAATACAAATATGCACCTGCGTTAGTATTTGTTATAAATTTGCCATTCCAAATATTTGAATTCCTATGTGCATAAGTATTTCTATATTTTAGTGTTCCTCCTTCTAAGTATGTTGTTGTTTCAGAATCAATATCTATTACACTATCTTCACACCAAATATATTTGCCATCGGAAGCATTGCCTCCTTTTCCGGCAAGAAAAACCTTTTCTCTGTTCATATCTATATACAAGCCCATGTTTTCTTCTAAATTATTAGGATTGCTTAGATATATAGAATGCTCTATTACAGAGTTATATATTATATTATGAGGACAATATATTTCATTTCCCAAATCTGAAACTGATAAAGTCTCTACATTGCAAACCCATTCAACACCATACTTATCGTTTATTTCCTTTTTTGAGAAACTAAACTTGCAATTTTTATTTTCATCATAGATTTTAAAAATAACATTTTGTGTAGAATAGGTGTCTTCTGTAGATACAGTAAAAATATTAATGTTATTGTCATTGTTGAAAACTCCAAGGATAATTTCACCCTCATTAATATATTTTAAAGAAATATCATTTCCGTCGCCGTCAATTATACGATAATGTCTTGAGTTTGATGAATCTCTTATTACCAATATATTTTCAGAAATAACAGTTTCAAGTCCGATATTATCATTTAATACTTTGTATATATGCCAATATGCATCAGTTAAAATGTATACCATATCTGTTTCTTTAGTCTGTTCGTTGTAGTAATCTGCCCAAACCCAAAACTTTTCAGTTTCTGATATATAAAGGTCGTCTTTATGACCTAGTATTTCGCGGATAGTATAACTTTCATCCAGTACTTCTACTTCTTCGTTTGTATACTCTTCTGTAATATTGTCATTCTCCACTGTTTCAATGTTTTTTGATGTCTGTTCATAGTAAATTGATTCTTGCATATTTGATTCATTACTCACTTCTTCTATTTGTAATTCATCATTTTTCGTACATCCACATATTA
>DKYC01000170.1:9655-9795 GCA_002492295.1 Lachnospiraceae bacterium UBA7110 | reverse complement strand
AATATTACTAATTTTTTTTTCATGGAATTCTCCTTTCACACGGAAATAAATTTTACTTGCTATCTATATTATCATATATCGTCATAAAAAGCTAATAAAATTAGCATATTAATTCAAGGATTTATATATAATTTTTTTGA
>DKYC01000170.1:0-9408 GCA_002492295.1 Lachnospiraceae bacterium UBA7110 | reverse complement strand
TTGAGGTGAAAAAGGAATGGCTGATACGACTTTGGGAAAATATTTGAAGAATTTAAGAAAATCTCGCAATTATACGCAGGAATTTGTTGCGTCCTATTTGTGTATATCAAGACAGGCCTATTCACATTACGAGACGGGAAGAGCAGTTCCAACAAATGACACTTGCTACAAAATTGCTAACTTATATAGCATTCACCCAAATAAGATTATTGAATTATCTCTTCAGCCAGTCAATCTTGCCGATGCAAGCATTTCCGATAATTCACCAAACGATTTTGATGATTTTTTGGAATATTCCAGTGAACAGGAAAATTATAAAAAATTACGTTACTTAAACCATAAAGAAAAGGAATTGATATACTATTTTAATAATATATCAACATATGATCAGGAGGAAATATTGGAAATTCTAAAGATAAAACTGAAAAGGAACCATAGAAAATAGACAAGAATTCAAAAGATGTTTTCTTAATCAAGACAGATAATATTTATAAAAATCCCCCACGCTATTCTTGTTTATGATATGATGTATAAAGACATGGAAGTAACGAGTAGTTTAGTATATAGGAAAATTCAGAATTTAGTAAGGACGGTAAATAATTATGAAACTCGACACCGCGTTTTTCGACAAGCTGTCGCGTCTGCACCTGTCGATGGGGCAGAGGACCTCGATGAACCTCACGGGAAACCGCAAGTCCATGCAAAAAGGCACTTCGATGGAATTTTCGGATTTTCGGGAGTATATGGCAGGCGACGATATCCGGCGTATCGACTGGAACGCCTACGGGCGGCTGGACAGGCTTTATGTGAAAGAATATATGGAAGAAAAAGAGGCGGTCGTTTCGATTTTAATTGACACAAGCGCCTCAATGGATTATGGTACGAAAAAAAAGGGCGAGCTTGCCTGCACGCTTGCGGCGGCGCTTGCGTATCTGGGACTGAACAACATGGACCGCGTGCTGGTTTATGACATGAAGAATATGCAGCAGCCATTTATGGCGGGCGGCGGAAAAAGGGCGCTGCCGCGTCTTGTGGAGTGGCTTTCGCAGTGTACCTTTGACGGGACAACAGACATCAGTGCGGCGGTCAGGCAGCTCCCGGCAAAGGGAACGGGGATTACCGTGATTATCAGCGATTTTCTGCAGGAGGAGTTTGTGCAGGACGACGCGGAATCAACCGAATCTGCGGTGACAAAGCTGCTGCGTTTTTTGGCGTACAGGCGGCAAAAGAGCGTGCTGCTGCATACTCTTGCAGGTGAGGAGCTTTCAGTAAACATGACGGGAAACCTGATAGGTACGAAGAATTTCATTGATATGGAAGATGAGAGTACCTTGCGTCTGACAGTGGACGCGGCGAGCATTCGGGTGTATGAGAAGGCGCTTGGGGAGTTTTTGGGGCAGCTTGAGCGCGCGTGTGCCAAAAACGGGGCGTTTTATGCGGTGTGCAGTACGGAGCAGGACATTTACCGACTGATTTTTGAGGATTTAAGGATGTTATATGATGGTTGAGAAAGTTGTTCAGACAGGTATTTGCACTTTGCTGCAAATACCGTGCGAAAGTGTAGTGGTTTTTGGCAAAAATCCATCGCCAAAGGCGATTATGCATGGATTTTTGCCCGCAACAGTGAGCATATCTGAACTGTTGCAATTTGAGAGTTTATGGCCGCTGTTTTTTCTTGCGGTGGTTCCAATCATTATTTTGCTATATTTGTTAAAGCCAAAGGGCGTGGATTATCGGGTTTCCTCTAATCTGCTTTGGAAGAAGCTGCTCAAAAACGAGCAGTCACGGACGTTTTTTGAGAAATTTGTCCACAATATTTTAATGTATTTGCAGATTTTGATAATCGCGCTGCTAGTGATTGCGCTGATGTCGCCGTTTATCCGTGTGAACAATCATGGCGGGGGAAGGAAAATTCTGCTGGTCGATACGAGCGCGAGCATGCAGCATATCGGACATTATGGCAATAGCCAAGGAAAGAGCCGTCTTGTGGAGGCAATAGAACTGATGTGTGATACGGTGCAGACCTCGCAGGATACGCAGTTCTGCATCGTGACGGTTGATGCGGTCGGCGTAAAGCTTTTGGCGGTGGATATGACGGATACGCAGAGCCTGCTACAGACGCTGCGCGGCATAGAGTGCAGTGACGCTGGCGGCAGTCTTACGCAGGCACAGGGAATTTTGGATACGCTTGTGGGTGATACGGCAGAGAATGCGGCAGATTTGCTTGTCTATACGGACGGCAGCGGAGCGGCGGAATTTGCACAGCTGCGCGGTGGTTCTGAAAAGCAGCTTTATGTCGTGGGAGATGCCGTTTCCAATGTGGCAAATGAGTACACGGTGCTTACCGAGCGGGAAGACGGAACGTACGATGTGATTGTGAGCGTGACGAATTACAGTGATGTGTCGTCATCGTTTGACATTGGATTGTATGACGGAGAAGATGCGTTGATTGCGCTGCAGCAAATGCGCCTTGCGCCGTCGGAGAACGCGTCGTGCCTGTTTGAGGCGGTGGACTGGCAGGGAAATACGCTGATGTCGCGTCTTGACAATGTTTCGTTTGACGGTGCGGCGGGGGACAGCCTTGCAGCGGACAATGTTTCGCGGGCGGTTAAGAGCCGTCAGAATAAAATTCGGGGACTGCTTGTTGGGGACGGCAATACGTTTTTGGAGAAAGCATATTATGCCGTGACAGGCGATGCGATTACGAAGTCCCAAACGGACGCGGTGGACAATGAGCAGGATGCACTGAACACATGGAAACGGACGCCGCTCAAGGAAATGGGTTATAATGTGGTGATTTACGACGCAGGACAGACGCCGCAAAATAGTGCGGGCAATCGTCTGATTTTCGGCGACGGCGGTGCAGAACCGATTGAAACGTTGGAAAACGTGGTGCTTGACATGACGGACTGTGATTTGACGGCGGGACTTTCGGGTTTTACGGTTGGTGTGAACACGGCGTACTGCTTTGCGCTGCCGGAGGGGGCGCAGAGCTTTTTGGAGTATGACGGGAAGTGTGTCGGCTATTACGGCGAGCGGGACGGAAGGAAAGAGATTGTCGTCGGGTTTGACGTGCGGGAATCCGACTTTCCGCTGCGTGCGGAGTTCCCGATTTTTCTGGCAAATGCGATGATTTATCTTTCTGATACTTCTTGGCTTGCAACAAATGTTTATTATGCGGGTGAAGAGATTGCCTTGCAGCCGTGGGCGGAGCTGGACAGGACGCAGTTTGAAAGCTGTCCGGGTAAGGCAGGACTGTATTCATTGGGAAACGAGGAGTATCAGGAGTCTTATGTTGTGCGTTTTCAGACGGCAACGGAGTCTGACGGCAGAGTGACGGCGGGGTCGGTCGGCGGTTCGGGGGAAGTGCGCCTGCAAAAAGTGAAACAGACGCTGCGCAATTTGTTTTTGCTGCTTGCAATCCTGCTTTTGGCGGTGGAATGGATTGTTTATGTGCGTCAGATGGGTTATCGTGGGAAGTTTTATCGAGGTAAAATTTTTTACCTTGCGGTGCGCGGAGTGGTGCTACTTTGCGTATTGCTTGCGTTGTTTGGCATTACGCTTCGGCGCGGCAGCAGTCAGACGGCGACGGTGTTTGTCGTGGATTTGTCGAACAGCAACGCGGAGCATTTGGAGGGCATGGAGCGATATTTGCAGGAAACGGTCAGCAAGATGCCTGCGGGGAATGTTTACGGGATTGTGACATTTGGAAAGAATACGCTAGTGGAGCAGTTCCTGACGGACGGGACGCATTATGGGGGACTGATGACACTGCCGGAAAAGGCGGCGACGAATTTCGAGGACGCCATATCCAAAGCGTTGACGCTGCTATCGGGCGATTACAGAAAGCGGCTGGTGGTGCTGACGGACGGAAAGGAAACCCGCGGCGACATTCAGAATATGGCACAGGCGCTTACGGCAAGTCAGGCGGAGTTTCTGACGCTTCTTTATGAAAATGAGGAAACGCCCGATGCTTATATTGAAAATGTCATGCTTCCGTCGTATCTGCACCCGAACGACAAGTATTCGATTACGGTGCTTGTAGAGAGTAACTACGACACGGACGCGGTGATTGCGCTTTACAACGGGAGTAATCAGACGGCGGCAAACAGCGTGCACTTAAATAAAGGAAGCAACCGTTTTGCGTTTAGTGCGCAGGTTGAGGACGGTATCCAAAGCGGGGCGATGGAAAATCTGCGCGTGCGGGTTTTGGCGGAAGGTGATACCTGTCCCGAAAATGATACGTTCAGCGCATATTCGGTTGTGGAGGCTGCGCCGAAAATCCTTGTTATTTCAGGGCGTGACACAAACGTTTCGGGCTTTGCGTCCGTATTAGGCGCGGCGGGGTGCGATTACAGCGTCGTTTCGGCGTTGAACGCGCCGGACAGTATTAACGCGATGCTGGATTACAAGTCGATTATTTTGGTGGATACCTATATTGACGATTTGCCGGTCGGCTTTTTGGAAAACTTGGAAACATATGTGAAGGATTACGGCTGCGGCTTTGTCTGCTGCGGCGGTGAGGACAGCTTTGCGCTTGGCGGTTATCGTGACACGGCGATTGAGACGGTACTGCCTGTGGATATGCAGTTACGCAGCGCAAATGAAGTGCCTTCGATGGCAATGGTGATGGTGATTGACCGTTCGGGCAGTATGAGCAGCGCGTTGGACGGCTCGGGTATTACGAATTTGGATATTGCTATCCGTGCGGCGACGGTTGCGGCGGACAATCTGCGCGACTCGGATTATGTGGGCGTACTGACATTCGATGACCAGTATACATGGCAGGTGGAGTTAAGGACGGCGGACGACAAATCGGCGGTCAAGGAGTCGATTAAGCAGATTGCCGAGGGCGGCGGAACGACGATTAAGCCTGCACTTGCGGAGGCGTGCAAAGCGCTTGCGGATTGTGATGCGTCTGTAAAGCATGTGGTGCTTTTGACGGACGGCATGGGGGAGACGGACAATTATGCAGATGTGGTGAGCGATTACACGGCAAACGGCATTACGCTTTCGACGGTTGCGGTCGGGGACGGCTCGGACACGCGGCTTTTAAAAAAATTGGCGGACGATTGCGGCGGACGGTATTATTATTCGGATATTTCGACCGATATTCCGAGGATTTTTGCGCAGGAAGTGTTTCTGGGCGGTGACAGCTATATCCAAAATGGCGTGATTGCGCTTGCAGTGCGGGGCGGTCATGAGTTGACGCGCGGTCTGTTTGCGGACGGTTGGCCTGCGCTTTACGGGTATATTGCGTCCACGCCGAAGACGGCATCGAACCCTGTGATTGTATCTGCTGAGAAAGAAGACCCGATTTTGACAGTTTGGCAGTACGGGCTTGGCAGGACTGCCGCTTGGAACAGTGACGTTACAGGGCAGTGGAGCGGCGCGTTTGCGGGGCGGGACGATTATGTTCAGCTTTGGAAACGGATTGTGGATTATTCAACAGGCAATGCCAATATGGGCGAGGACAGCGTGAATGTGGTGACAGCAGGCGAACAGACGGAGGTTGCTTATCAGACGGGAGATTACGGGAGCGGGACGGAAATTCTTGTGACGGTGATTGGACCGGACGGGGAGAGCAGTGAGGAAAAGCTTCACGCGACGGCGCCGGGGAAATATGCGGCCAAGATTCCCACGCCTCAGACGGGATTGTATCATTTTAATATCCGGCGCACGGAGGGCGGAGAGATTCAAAGCTATATGACGACCGCGGCGGCGGTGCAGTTTTCGGACGAATATAAGTTCGACGTGAGCGCGGCGCCGTATTTGCGGTTTGCCAAGCAGTATGGGAAAGTAATTACGGAGCAGGACAATGTTTGGACGCGGATTACGGCACAATCAAAGGAGCGTTATCCGTTGACAAACTGGCTCTTGGCGTTTGCGATTTGTCTGTTTTTGGCAGATGTGGCGATGCGGCGGTTTCAGTATGTACCGAAGCTTGGCGGTGTGACGGGGAGACGGAAGACGAAAGCGGCGAATGACATTGGCGTGGGTGATGTGGTGGCGCCGGAGGCGACCGCGGTGCACGCGGGACAGGCTGTGGAACCTGAAACGCAGGACGATTCCAAAGGTGCACCGAAAAAGGAGAAACGGCAGAAGCAGACGAAAAAAGCGAAGCAGTTTGAGCAGGTGCTGGATACTTCGCAGCTTTTGAAGAAGAAGGACGAGCGGAAGGTTTAGATAGTATGACTGCTTATGCTTTTCATGAGACGATAGTATAGTTATAATATAAAACAGCTTTGGGAGGCGGTATTTATGGAACGGCTGACAAGGGACGCCGCCTACAGCAAAGCGGCATATTAGGTATAGGCTTTCGGTTGAGGAAATTGAGGAATGCTAAGAAAGTTTGATATTGCTTTAAGAAAGCGTGCGGAGGAGTGGCAATGGATTTAAATTTACAAATAACAGATATGACAGGTGCGCGGCCGGAGCATTCTACTGTTATCGTGAATTTTGTTGCTGCAGTTCGAAAACAATTGCGAAACAGTACCTGCTATGTTTTTTCTGATAATGTACAATACAGGTGGCATACAAAGAATGGCGAGGAAAAAACGGTAATACCTGATGCCTCCATTAACTGCCGCGTGAAATCGAGACGCGGAAATACTTTTATTGACGCTCCGCGTTTTGTGATGGAGGTTTTGTCGGAGCCTACGGAAAAATTCGACCGTACGGAAAAGAAGGAAATATACAGGGAACAGGAGATTGACGAATATTGGATTGTTGACTGGCGCAAAAAACAGGTTGAGATTTACAATCTTGATTATGATGAGGAACAGAAACCACAGTATTATTTGTGGAAAGTAATCTCCGAGGAAAATAAGGACGAACTGAAAATTGTCCACTTTCCTCATATTGCGATTACATTTGATGAGTTGTTTGAGGAAGTGGATTTGTAGGAGATATGTTCATGGATGGAAAGGGGATTCTTGTCTGCATAGATGTTTTTCGAAGAAGTGTGCTTTGCGCATAATTATGCATTTACCATCCGCTGCCTCTTTTGCGCGTTTATCAGCATAGTTCGTAAATCAGCGTCAATTTCAATCAGTATTATTTCAACCCCAAATTGATGAATACATTCTGAAAGAACGGATGCGCCTTCGAGGTGCAGCCGTTCTTCTTCATCACATACAACAATGATTTTCCGGTATGTTTTATGCTCTAATTTTTCAAGCAGGAGCATTTTCAGAATATCATTTGCAATCTTGTTATCCTGCGCCTTTTTAGGTTTTCCGATATGGGAAAAGATTTCTCCAATGATGGCGTGCTCTTTTGAATAAAAATCCGGCTGCATAAATGTTTTGCCAATGGGGATTTTTTCGTTTGCTATGATGTCTTTCTTTAGCCATTGCTTTACTTTTTCAAAGAGAATGCGCTCCGCCATTTGCTGTTCGGCGGAGTTTGAGTTTTGAGAATGATTCATAGTAAAGTCCTTTCATTTTCTCTGGTTACTAAATAATTGTCTTAAGGATTTCTTAATATAGTATCTTCAATCCAATATGTGCCATAATTGTATTGCATATTTTTTTGTCAAACCGAATTCCGCTTGTGAGCATTGTGTCAATGCAGGCTTTCACTTCTGTTGCGGAAACTAGGTTTTTGTCATAAGCGAGCATTAAAATACCTGCAGTTCCAATATGTTTTATACAGAGTTGCTTTGCAACATTTCTTCCTTTGCGTTCATCCATAAGCAGGAGATTGGCATTTTGCTCATCATATAGGATAAGCGCTTCGCTTTCGCCTGCGTCCAGTCCGGTAACGGATCGAAGAATGTCCACGGATTTTGCGTTTTTTACGGGAACTGCTGAAAGAAATTTTGTAGTTTCAATTATTCTTTTTTCTTCTACGTAAGAAGGATTTTCCGTAAGTTCACGCCATACTGCCTGTGGAACAAAGACTTGTTCATATAATTGATGTAAAAGTTCCAAATGTCCTGCTTTTAATAGAGAAATGATTGGAGTTGTATCTGAAATTACAATCATGCCATTGTTCCTTTCAGATAATCAACCATAGCCAGTTCTTCCTCAATTTCCTCATTTGTTAATTCAATATAGGGCAGTCCGAGATTTCCGTATAACGTGATTAAATCCATTTTAAAAATGCCGAGTATTTCCGCAGCTCTTCCATGTGATATTGTACCTTGTTTGATGTACGGATACAGAATCATGGCGTTTCGCTTTAACTCGTCTTCTTTGTTGGACGGCTTTGCAAAGGTTATCATTTCGTCGGGGATTTCCATACTGATTGTGGTCATATTGCTGTTCCTTTTCTTAAATAAATTTGATTTTTATAGTTTTCCTTTACCCGTTATTTTATCACAGTCTTAATATTTTTACTATGATTTTGGTCAATGTATTTTTTTATACACCTTTCAATTTTTTTAATTGTCTGTTTTGGCAATTCTTTTTTCTTTGCCGCACCCGCACATACAATTTTGCCTATCGGTTTCATGCCTGCCGTCTTAAAAAATTCGTCCATACTGCGGATTGCCCCTCTGCTTTGCCCGAATATCCATGAAAACGGCGCAGGAGTATGGCAGGAGGTTAGTATGATATAATTTCTTCCTTTCAGCCGGGGATTTGGGAATGTTTTTGTTTTTTCCATTGCAGTTCCGAGTAGTCTGTCAAACATATTTTTTACAGGTGCCGGAACATTCGCCCAATACACAGGCGCCGCAAGAATAATCGTATGACACTCCCGCCATAAGGCGGTAATTTCCCGCATATCGTCATTGATAACACAATTTTGTGTCTTGTAACAAACTTCGCAGCCTCTGCAAAAAGCAATATTCTTCTCATATAAGTTGACTTTTGTTACGGAATATCCTGCCTTTTCTGCCTGACGAACAGCGCAGTCAAGCATAGCGGCGGTTGTCCCGTCCGTATGCGGACTTCCCAAAATTGCAAGTATATTTTTCTCTTTCATTATCATCCCTCCGTATTTGCAATGGAACAATACAGCATATGAAACCCATACTCTAAAAACTGGATTTTTGATAATCCCATTGTTTTTTTAATATATTCTTCTTTGTTTGACGCAAGCTGAATAAGCCCGGACAGCATACCCCAAAAATTAAAAATGGTAGGCATGATTTTCAGATTGTTGCGTAAATCGCCTTTATTTATGCCGGAGATTAAAAACTCCGTTATCTTTTCGTTTATTTCTTCCCCTATTTGATAAGTTTCTTTTTCTTCGGGGAGATAATCGTGGTTTTCAAAATCAATATTGATTTTATCCAATACCATTTTGAAGTAGAATGGAAATTCTTCTTGGTACTGAACCAACCCTCGGCAAATGAAATTGTATTGTTCTTTTGTGGTTTCCTGCTGCTCTAGTGCGGAAACGATGTAATGATAAAGTTTTTTCATGCTATTCAGTACTAAGATACCAACAATTTCCTCT
>DKYC01000127.1:11725-22031 GCA_002492295.1 Lachnospiraceae bacterium UBA7110 | reverse complement strand
GAAAGGGCGAGCTGCAAAACATGGGCAAGGCAAGCGGCGGCTATGCAAGACTGGAATTTTCCATCCCGTCGCGCGGTCTGATTGGATACCGTGGCGAATTTATGACTGACACGAAAGGAAACGGTATTTTAAATACGATTTTCGACGGCTACGGTCCATACAAAGGCGATATCCAGTACCGTAAACAAGGCTCCCTGATTGCATTTGAGGCAGGCGAGGCAATTACGTACGGACTGTTTAACGCACAGGAACGCGGCACCCTCTTTATCGGACCGGGCGAAAAGGTTTACTCCGGCATGGTGGTCGGTCAAAACGGAAAAGGCGAGGATATTGAACTGAATGTCTGCAAGAAAAAGCAGCTTACAAACACGCGTTCTTCCAGTGCGGATGAAGCGCTTCGCCTCACGCCTCCTAAAATTTTAAGTCTTGAACAGGCGCTTGACTTTATCGACACGGACGAGCTTCTCGAAGTCACACCGAAAAGTTTGCGGATTCGAAAGAAAATCCTTGATCCGACGCTGCGCAAACGTGCCGGATTTAAAAAATAACACTTTTTATTTAACCATGCACAAACATCCCATAAAAGATATGAAAAAGGATTTGCCATTTTCTACCTTTTATGGTAATATTATGGCATAAAAGGCGTATCTTATGCCGCAGGGGCTGTTTCACCCAAAATGTTACAGTAAACTATCAACATTTTTCATAAAACAGCCGATATGATAATAAAGGATATCGTAACCGTTTTTTGCATGCGATAGGATACCGACGGCATGGACGCAGGGATTATTTTAGTCAAAGGAGTGATTTATATGGCAGGAGTTACATGGAATTCATCCTCAATGAGTAATTTTTTTAATTCTTCATTAAACTTGAATACATCAGGTACGAGCAGCATTTTCAATTCAATCGGCGACTCAAAGTTAATTAAATCAGGTACCTACAAAAAGCTGATGAAGTCTTACTTTGAGACGGTAGATACGGACAGTGCAAATAAAAGCAGCTCTACAGGCACAAGTAAGTCAAGACACGCAAACAGTTATACTTACGATCCGAAGGAAGGCACTTCCACTGACAAGAGCAGTTCTTCTTCGTCAAGCTCCAGCACGAGTAAGTCAAGACACGCGTGTACCTATACTTACGATCCGCAGAAAAGTACAATCTCAACAGTCAGAAACAAGGTACTTGACAGTCTGCTTGACAAATCGGAAAAGAAACAGACAACAAGCACGAACAAGGTATTAAATGAGCTTTTAAAGAAGGATCAGGAACGTAAGGAAGCTGCCGGAGACGGCACCGTTACGGACAAGACAGATACCACGGCTAACAACACTGCCGGAACGGTAACCGAGGCTACTGCCGGTGCCGTTATCGACGAATCCGTATAAGGAAATCATGCACAACAGCAATCTCCCCTGCATATATTATCTACAAAACGTATGCAGGGGATTTTTATGTCTGAAATCGTCAAAACCGAAGCTCCCGCTTACGCGGGAAATCTCACCATAAACGTTACCTCTTCACAGGGACTTATTCCTATCCCGAACGCTGCTATCACCATTTCCTACACGAGAGAACCCGAAGCCGTGGTGACAACCCTTACCACAAACGAATCGGGGCAGACCGACACAATAGCGCTGCCTGCTCCCAGCATCAACTACAGCACGGAGCCAAGCGAAGTACAGCCCTACTCCGAATACAACATTACCGTCACGGCATCAGGCTATGAACCGGTGTTTATTTCGGGTACGGAAATCCTTCCTGATGTCACGGCAGTGCAGCCTGTGTCCATGACGCCGTTGGAGCTGGAAGGACCGGATGCTCCTGCGGAGGAGGATATCATCATTCCTGACCATACCCTGTATGGCGAGTATCCGCCCAAAATCCCGGAGGATGAAATCAAGCCGATGGATGAGAGCGGCGAAATCGTCCTAAGCCGTGTGGTTATTCCGGAATTTATCATCGTGCACGACGGTGTCCCGCAGGATTCGAGCGCACCGAATTATTATGTACGATATACCGATTACATTAAAAATGTTGTTTCCTCCGAAATTTATGCAACATGGCCGGAGAATACCATTTACGCAAATACGCTGGTGATTATGTCGTTTACTTTAAATAGGGTTTATACAGAGTGGTACCGGAATCAAGGCTACAACTTCACAATCACCTCCTCCACCGCCTACGACCAAAAGTGGATACATGGCAGGAACATCTATGAAAACGTAAGCCGGATTGTTGACACCATCTTTTCAAACTTCCTCTCACGCCCGGGCGTACGCCAACCCATATTCACCTCGTACTGCGACGGAAACCGCACGACATGCAAGGGACTTTCCCAGTGGGGCAGCAAATATCTTGGAGACCAGGGATATACGCCGATTGAGATTATACACTATTATTATGGAAGCGATATGTATATCAATTCCACAACCTATATCTCTGGCGTCCCCTCCTCATGGCCGGGGTATGATTTAACCATCGGCTCTTCAGGACAGAAGGTAATGCAGATGCAACAGCAGCTTAACCGCATCGCGCAGAACTATCCCGCCCTGCCGATTATTGCAACAGACGGTGTCTTTGGCAGCGCAACCGCCGAATCCGTACGTACGTTCCAACGTATCTTCGGACTGCCCGCAAACGGCATTGTAGATTATCCGACCTGGTATAAAATATCCGAAATCTACGTCGGCGTAAGCCGGATTGCGGAGCCGTAAGCTTTTGCAGGCAAATAGGAAAGATTTCTTTCCCTGCCTGCCGGGTTTCCGTCAGTTAACCGGCATATTTCATTTGGATGCCATGTACAGGAAAACAGCCAACAGAATAACCCCTGTTGGCTGTTTTCCTTACTTATTCGTATGCAGTGTAATAAAGCCGTTCCATCTCCTCAAGCCCCGCACGCGCTCCGGTTGCCTCCGTTATCTCTTTGCAAAGGCTTCCATACGCCTCTATCGGGACAATGACCGTCAACTCCACGTCCGCAGCATATACGCTGTCAAGCACATCCACTTTATTGTTTGCAAGCAGATACTGTATTTTCCCGACAGCATTATAATCCGTCTTTATCTTTAGTTTTACGCCAAAACGCTGCCTTGCCGTCCTGCACAGCGCTAACGCCTCTTTTACTGCCCCTGAGTAAGCCCTGACTAACCCACCTGTACCCAAAAGCGTTCCGCCAAAATATCTTGTCACGACCACCGCAATGTTTCTGATTCCGCTTCCCAAAAGCACCTCCAGCATCGGTCTGCCCGCCGTACCGCTTGGCTCTCCATCATCGCTGCTTCTTGTAAACTCCGCATTCCTTCCAATCACAAACGCCGAACAGTGATGCCTTGCATCATAATATTTCTTTTTCATTTCATCCACAAACGCTGCTGCTTCCTCCTCATTCGTTACAGGTCTCACGGTGGCAATAAATCTCGATTTTTTTTCCACAATCTCCGCTTCTGAGCCCTCCTCCAGTATCAGAAATTCGTCATAATCCATTTTCCCTACCATCTCCAATCTCTCCCATCCCCCAAATTTCACACAGCAAAAGGTATAATAAATATAACATAAGTACGCATAAAAAGTAAGTCATACGGCTATAATTAAAAAAAACCTTTATTTCACTTCCATAATTTGTTATAATAAATAGAATGTCAAAAGTATTTTACAGTACATATTTTTTACTTACTTTGGAGGTGACTAAATGAATTATGGGAAAAAAGGAATTTCCAAAATCCAGAAATCCCTGACGTCAAAAAAAATAAAGCTAAAGAAAATGGTCATTGTCACAACTTTAAAGCTCCTGATTGTTGCTGCACTCTCCACGGTCGTTATCGGAATATGCTTCGGGCTTGGCATGTTTAAAGGCATTCTTTCTTCTGCCCCGGATATTAATCCCGCGTCCGTTCTGCCGACAGGCTATGCAACGGTCGTATACGACGCAAAAGGAAACGACATCGCCAAACTTGTGGCGGCAAACTCAAACAGAAGTTACGAGGATATGTCAAAAATCCCTAAGTACCTTGCAGATGCTTTTGTTGCGATTGAGGATGAACGTTTCTACAGCCACAACGGTATTGACTTAAAAAGTATGGTGCGCGCTGGTTTCCAATTTATCAAAACCAAGGGGGAATCCGCGCAGGGGGCATCAACCATCACACAGCAGCTCATCAAAAACAATGTGTTTGATGACTGGGTAAATGAAAACACAATCCAGAAAATCAAACGGAAAATACAGGAACAGTCTCTTGCCATAGAGCTTGAGAAGGAGATGCCCAAAGAGAAAATTCTGGAAATATACATGAACACCATAAATCTCGGGCAGAATACGCTTGGTGTGAAAGCGGCGGCTATGCGCTATTTCAACAAACAGCCCTATCAGCTTACACTCTCGGAATGTGCCACAATCGCTGCCATCACGCAAAATCCTTCCAAATACAATCCCATTTCCCATCCCGAAGAAAATGTCAAAAGACGCAAGGCAGTCCTTGAGCATATGAGGGATCAGGATCTTATCACACAGGCTGAATACGACGAAGCGATTGCGGATGACGTATATAGCAGGATTGCCGCCGTAAATGAGGAAAGCGACGCAAATTCCGTCTATACATACTTTGTAGACGAAGTGACAGAGCAAGTGTTAGCCGACCTTATCGAAATAAAAGGTTTTAATGAAACGCAGGCATATAATCTCCTGTACAGCGGAGGTTTGACAATCTATACCACACAGGATCCTGAAATTCAGGCAATCTGTGATGAAGTATTTGAAAATGAAGAAAATTATCCGGAAAACACGAAATGGTATTTAAACTATGTGCTGACAGTCGAAAAGGCAAACGGTGAAAAAGAAAATCACAGCACGGAAATGTTTAAGGCATATTATAAGGAACAAAACGCGAACTTCAATCTCCTCTATAACTCAAAGGAAGAGGCATACGAGGCAATTGAAACCTACAAGTCGGAAGTCATGTCAAGCGGGGATAAAGTGGACGGCGAGCGCGTGACACTCACACCGCAGCCGCAGGTTTCCATCACGGTTGAGGACCAGTCAACAGGATACATCGTTGCAATGGTCGGTGGACGCGGTGTCAAGGAAGCAAGCCGTACCTTAAACCGTGCTTCCAACACTACCCGCCAGCCCGGTTCCACCTTCAAGGTGGTTTCAACCTATGCACCCGCTTTGGATAGCGCCGGACTCACACTCGCGGACGTTCAAAATGACGCCCCGTTTAATTACGCGAACGGCCGTCCTGTCCGGAACTGGTGGGGCAGCTCCTACAGAGGACTTTTAAGCCTGCGCTATGGTATTACACAATCCGCTAACATTGTCGCCGTCAAAACGCTGACGCAGATTTCACCGCAGCTTGGTTTTGATTATCTGCAGAACTTCGGTTTTACGACACTTGTTGACAAACGCGTAGAAAAGGATGGAACAATCAGCTCTGATATCAACCAGCCGTTAGCACTCGGCGGTGTCACGGATGGTGTCACAAACCTGGAGCTTAACGCCGCTTATGCGGCAATCGCAAATAACGGAACCTATATCAAACCGAAATTATATACAAAAATCGTGGATCATGACGGTAATGTGCTGATTGACAACACTGCACCTGAAACAACTCAGGTCATCAAGGAATCAACTGCCTGGCTGCTTACGGACGCAATGGTCGATGTTGTCACTTCCGGAACCGGAGGATCCGTAAACTTTGGAAACATGGCAATCGCGGGAAAAACCGGTACGACTTCCAGCTATAAAGATGTATGGTTTGCAGGCTATACACCCTATTATACAGCCACCACTTGGACAGGCTACGACAACAACGTTGATATGACTTCATCCGCAGAAAAAAATCTCTCCAAAAAAATGTGGAAAGCAGTCATGTCAAAAATACATGAAAATCTCGAATATAAAGCCTTTCCTATGGCGAACGGCATTGTGACCGCAAGAGTATGTTCCAAATCAGGAAGGCTTCCGATTGCCGGTGTCTGCGACGGCTGTGTTACAACGGAATATTTTGCGGAAGGCACGGTTCCCACAAGTTACTGTGATGTACACTCTTTCTCAAATATCTGTACCTACTCAGGACTTACGGCTACGGAGGAATGTCCCTTCAAAAGCGCTTCCATCGTAGAAGAAGTTCCCGCGAGGCTTCAGGACAATAACCTTGCAAGCGCTCCTTCAGCCACAGATGAGATAACATCCGCGCAGGAACCTACCCAAATGTGCCCCCACACTGCTGCTTTCTTCGCGTTGCCAAACGCACAGGAAGTTCTCCAACAGCAAATGCTGGAGATGCAGCTAAGGGCAAATCCAGCCGCGGCGGAAGCGGCAGAAGCAGCAGCGGCAAATGCTCCGCTTCCTGCATCAGATACGGATTAAACAATAAAACAACCGCTGCCCCTGACTTTTCATCAGGAACAGCGGTTGTTTTTTATTGATTAATTTACTTTTACGTTCTTTGTCACCGTAGAACCGGCGAAATCGCCAAGCCCCGTTATCGTGATTTTCATCCTGTTTTTCTTTGCTCCGGACACATCCGGCGTTACCATATAGTCAGAACCTTCTCTCAGTTTCGCCTTTTTATAGGTCAGTGTAAGCGTTTCCATTGTCCCTTTTACGGAAGCCTTGGTCACCTTTGCCTTTTTCCCTTCCATGGAAGCATGCAGGTTATCTTCGTAAGTAATGGTATAATCCTTGTTTTTCGCCAGTTTTTTCTTTCCGGTCTTAACGGTTACGGTCGGCTTTTGGAGCGTTCCGCTATAAACTTTGTCCGGAATGTTTGCAATTGTCATATTAACGGTGGAAGCCTTTGGAGGTGTAATCTCAAACGGCACAAGGACCTTTCCCTTGCATTGCCCTTTCCCGGTAACAATCACATAGCCTGTTCCCACATTCACGTTGTTCTGATACTGGACCTTATAGTCCTTATTGTATTGAAGCGTTTCCGTATTCGCAGAAATTACGGTGACCTTTGGTTTTATCGCCTTCCCTGTATAAACAAACTCTTGTTCTTCCAACCCTGCCGATGTGAAAAATGTTTTTGTGTCAGCGTCGTACACCGTAAACTTTACACTCTTACTGCCCGTATAATTTCCTCTTGCGACAATTGTCCACAACTGCTCAAGATTCCGGCAGTCATAAAACATAAACTTACTATTGTCCTCTTCTGCAACCGCTCCCATATCAAAACTGCGAAAGGCTTTTGCAGTCGCCGAACATTTCCCGCATATATGTGACATTTGACGTATTAAAACCACTGACATCAATCTCCTGCAGACTATGGCAGCACGAAATGCCGAACGCAAAAAAAGAGCCTAGAAACCTAAGCCCTTTATAAGCTGCTAACGGGAATCGGACCCGTGACCTCCGCACTACCAATGCGACGCACTACCGACTGTGCTATAGCAGCCAGTTGCCAGCAAACCAAATTGCTGTTACCGAAAGATATGTTACCATATATCAGACAGCTTGTCAAGTCCCCGCTTTTTTTCAAATTTATTACAATATTATTAATATCATACAATTTCTTGCCAATTATCCCTTCATACGCTATACTACATAATAATTATTGATTTGACAAATACCACGGATTTTAGAAAGGTATGATGGTTTATGAAAAAAACTACAATCAACAGTATTCTGATGGGAATTATTGTCGTTTTATGTATTTCCATATGTTTTTTAATTTTCTGCATTGCAAAACGGCCGCGCTATGTTGAAACTTCCGAGCCTGAATCAGCCGTCATTGCGGAAATGACAGAAAGCGAAAGGACAGCCATGCAAACACCGGAAAGCAGCCCGATGGAGCTTCCCAGTACAGAAAGCCCTGCCGCAAAAGACAACAGCTCCACAGAACCCATGCAGGGGAAGACTTCCACAAGAGTCAATATCCGCGACCGCGCCTCAGAAGACGCAAAAGTGCTTGACACCGTTGAGGAAGGTACCACCTTTACCATCGTGGAAGTGCTTGACAACGGTTGGACCCATATCCTCTATGACGGCACTGATGCCTACATTTCTTCAGCATATGTGATTATTATAAACGAATAAAACATATACACCAATGGAACTGTGCATAAAAACCGGCACAATTTCCTATAGAATAAAAACGGATGCGGTCCGGTCTAAGACTGAGCCGCATCCATTCGTCTTTGGGATTCTCCAAGCAAATCCTCAAACTCGATTGCATCATCAAGCACATAATCATCATATCCACACTTTACCCATTCCAGCCCCAGCTCTTCATCCGTCTTATCCTCCCAGCACTTCTGCCTGTTCCCACAGAATACACACATCATAAAGCCACGTTTCCCCCTTCCGTCATTTTCGTTTCATGAAAGGTAAATGCTCCAACACATTCCCCTTCAGTAAATCCCCCTGGTACTCGTCTTTATAATACTCATATGCCCTTTTATAATTATATCCGTATTCCACAAACGTCCTAAGCACCACATTCACTTCAGCCCCGATAAACACGATATTCATCGTGCCATAGAGCCATAAAATAAAAATAACAATCGTTGCAAGGCTTCCATACGTCACTGAATAATTTGCATAATGACTGATATAAAATGAAAATGCCCACGAAAACCCAAGCCATGCAACCGTTGAAAATACCGCTCCCCAAAACTCGTAACGAAGCTTTGATGTTCTGTTTGGCACTGTCATGTAAAGAAACAAAAAAAAGAGCATCAGCAGCACCAGCATACACAAATACTTTCCATATTTGAAAAAATCCTGAAACAGGATAAGCCGTGGAATAAAATGAACCAATCCGTTAAACAGATTATTCCCAAGCACGATTAACAGCATCATAAGACCAAACATTGCAAAAAAGGCAATCACATACACAACCGCAAGCAGATACAATACAGCAATATTCCTTGTCTCCCGTATGCCATACACCGCATTCATCCCAATCAGCACGGCATAAACTCCTTTAGACGCGCAAAAAAGCATTACAAGCATGGTAATCGATTTTACCATTACTGTAGTGCTCTCTGTATATGCCTCCTGTAATATCTGATTCAAAAGCGGTCTCAGCCCTCCGGGCATTACCGTCACAATATAAGAAGATACAACCCCCGAATCAAGCGGCAGATATCGAAACACCGAAACACAAAACATCGCCATCGGAAAAAGAGACATCAAAAGGAACAATGCCGCGTGCCCTGCAAACGAGGACACGTGGTCATATCGTATTTTCCGCGCAAAACTGTATAAAACTTCATATGTAGTTCTGATTCTTTTCTTTGTAAACACACGCATTTATGCCTGTTTTTCTCTCGCTTTCTTCATAAGGAACAGGTCACTTATCGCTTTTCCGAGATTATGCGGATAAAGCTGCACCACAGGGCTGTCAATAATATCGCCTACCTTCATCCGGAAATTTACTTTCACAAATTTATCGTCATTCGGAAATTCGCACGCTAAATACTTACCGTCTTCCATAAACTTTGTATCAGGAATGGAAATATCCGTTTTTCTGTCAAGCATCACGCTCATGGAGGTCGCCGCCGCACCCATCATCTGATTCATCGCCTCCGAAACCGCACTAAGATGCATCTCACCCAATTCCATCTGTGCAAAGCTTCCATGTCCGTCACCGCCTATCATAAGATCCGCGATTGCTTTCGCATCCTTCTCATCAAGCATCAGAATGCTGCAGCCCTGAATCCCTTCCACATAACTAACTTTCACAAACACTCTCTTATAAGAAACATCTTTTACGTACTCATTTTTCTCAATAATCGTAACCTTCGGCGGTGTAATATCCACCGGCTGACGCACAAGCATCCCCAATGTCGTAGCAGAGTTTCCCAAACATATATTTGAGATTTCCCCGATTGCGTCTATTTCAATATCCGAAAATACATATTCTCCCATAAAAGTCCTCCATTTTCCTGTTTTCTTTTTGCCATTGTTTTAGTTCATAAGACTTTCAATGTCACACTCAAGCGCTTTTGCAAGCTTCTTTACAAGAACCTCTGACTGCCTTGAAAGGTCACAATAAGGTAATTCGCAGCTTCTGACCGCAGATACACTGCATCCCATCCGTTCCGCAATCTGCTGCTGTGATTTTCCAAGTTCAAAACGACGCATTTTGGCAGTTGCAATTTTTGCATAATGCAGATAAAGATTTCTACCGTCAAAATTTACAGAACTGACAAGATGAATAATATCGCCTCCATTATTCATTGCATCCTTATCATGTACATAGATGGAAACGATTGTCTCCATAATTTTTTTCATCAGCTTTTCATCATCATAATGCCCCAGTTTCTCAATCGGAATATACTGGTCCACAAAAATTTCCTT
>DKYC01000127.1:10800-11518 GCA_002492295.1 Lachnospiraceae bacterium UBA7110 | reverse complement strand
TCCACAAAAATTTCCTTAAGCTCCCTTACCTGTTCCTCATTCAACTTCAGCACATAATTATTTTCCTTCGCCGACTGGTACATTGATAAGATTTTCGCCCAAAATTCATCTTTGTCAAATCCTGGCATGTCTTGTCTCCTCCAATATTGTAAATATACCCTTCTCCCAATATTTCCTTATCCAAAAAGTATATATTTTATTATACGACATCGAAAAAATAGTGTCAATTAATATATCGCAAATTACACAATTGTCAGAATAAGCCACCGTTACGGCACAAATAAACCTCCAAACCGAAAGGCTGCGGGCGGGACAAAATAAAATGCCCTGAATCACAATCCCGTCATTCAAGGCATTTCTCGGTTTTATGGCGTATAATTAGCCTTTTACGCTTCCAAGCGCAACTCCCTGCACGATAAACCGCGAGAGGAATAAGTAAACGATAATCACCGGGAAAATCGAAAACGCAATCATCACGTAAACCTGACCCATATCGAATTTCAGCCAGTCCGCACTTCGAAGCTGCGCAATTAAAATCGGCAGTGTCTTCTTTTTCTCGTCGTGTAAAATCAGCGCCGGTGTGAAGTAATTATTCCAGCTTGTCACAAACGTGAAAATCATCTGCACTGCAATTGCGGGCTTCATCAGCGGAAACGCAATTGTATTAAACGTCCGGAACTCACCGGAACCGTCGATTCTTGCTGCCTCCACCAAAGAC
>DKYC01000127.1:0-10528 GCA_002492295.1 Lachnospiraceae bacterium UBA7110 | reverse complement strand
ATTCTTGCTGCCTCCACCAAAGACAGCGGGAGAGTGCTCTCCATGTACTGCTTCATATAAAAGAACGTCGCAGGAGCAGCAATTGCCGGAACAATCAGCGGAATAAAGGAATTTTCCAACTTCATGTTTGAAACCAACTGTAAAAATCCAAGTGCGGTTACCTGTGTCGGTATCATCATAATCATCAGGATAAACGTAAACATAAATTTCTTTAATTTAAAATTATATGCGTGAATGGCATATGCCGTCATCGTCGAAAAATACGTGGACAATATTGCCGAAAGCGCCGCGACAATAAACGAATTAAACATGCCTGACCAAATAGGCAGCGTACTTTTTGTCAGCAGATTATGCCAATTTTCCAAAAGATGCGTGCTTGGTATCGGCGTAAACCCTGTCGTCAGTTCTCCGTGCGAACGGGTCGCATTGATAAACAGAACATAAAACCAAAACAGGCACAGGACGGATACAAACACCAGGAACACATAGGCAACCGCCCTTCTTGGTCCCAAGCCCAGTCCTTTTTTATTTTGATATTGATTTGCTTGATTCATGATTGTTCCCTCCTATTCCTGATTTCTGTTTGTCGCTTTGTAAACGATCATACTTAAAATTCCGGTTACGATAAACAGAAGGACAGACAACGCACCAGCCATACCATAGTTTTTGCTAAATAAATGTTTATTTAAGTACATAATCAATGTCATGGTGGAACGCATCGGGTCTCCGGTTCCGTTTGTCAAAATCTGCGGCACATCAAACATCTGTAAGCCACCAATCAGCGACGTAATCATCACGTATACCAAAATCGGACGAAGCAACGGCAGCGTAATTTTAAAAAACACCTGCGTGGAAGTCGCGCCATCTACTTCCGCCGCTTCAAAGAGCGACGTGTCAATCCCCATCATTCCTGCCATCAGCAGGATTGTCGTATTCCCAAACCACATCAGGAAATTCATGAAGGCAACCAGCGACCTTGCGCTCCATGTGTTGGACAAAAATTTGTACGGCTCACTGATAATACCCATCTGCATTAATATTGAGTTGACCGGACCGCTGTTTGAAAACAGGGTAAAAAACAACATGGCAAATGCCGATGCCATAATCAGGTTGGGCAGGTAAATCACAGTCTTAAAGAACCGCTGTCCCTTAAGCCGCAGACTCGGATTGGAAAACCATGCGCCAAGCAGCAGGGATACAAGAATCTGCGGCACAAATCCCATCACCCACATAATCAGTGTATTTTTTGCATACGTCCACAAATCCGCATTCTGCAAAATCGTCGCGTAATTTTTAAATCCGATGAAATTTGGTCCGATTTGCGTCAGACCGGAACGGTAATTTTCATAAAAGCTGTTTACCACCGTCGTAACCAGCGGGATTAACTGAAAAATTATGTAAACTACAACAAAAGGTATTAAAAATATGTATCCCCATTTATTATAACTTACCACTTTACTTTGCTTTCGGTTCTTCATCTTAATCGCCATGCTCCTCTCCTTTTTCGTCCTCACACTCTGCTCCAGTTTCATGTCCGACCGCAGCATATTGCAGATACAGAACTCGCAGCAGATCTCCCACTGTGTTTTAAAAACCTGCTGCCGGTTCTGTATGTCAGACTGATATTGTGCCTGCCCGACTACTGTCAGGCAGGCACATTGTTATCAAATTAGTATGTCAGCTCCGGATATTTCTCCACAACTGCCTTGTAGAACAAGTCAAGCGCGCCGTCCAAATCCGTGTTTCCGTCGAAGTAATTCTTCATTGCATTTTGGAATTCCTCGTTGCAGCCCTGATCATAAATGGAAAGATTACTCAAATCAAGACCTTCCACACCTGCGCAGTACATTGCAAGCGGGTTCTGTCCGCCTAAAATCTTGCTGGAATAGCTTGTGTCCTCTGCCATTGCGTTCATTGCCGGCTTATTGTTTACGAAATCATCATCCGCTACAACGATTTCCTTCATGATTTCCTCGTTTGCCGTCATCTGCAGCATAATATCCTTTACAAGACCTGCATTGTCTGTCCCTGTTGCTGCACAAATCCATGTACCGCCCCAAAAGAAGCCCTGCGGTCCTTCCGTTGCTGCCCATCCGCCTAAGTTGCCGATACTTCCTTCTTTATCAGCCGCCATACTGAAGTTTACCAGCCAGGCGGGTCCAAAGTAAGCAAATACCTTTCCATCCGGATAAAAGCCCTGCGACCAGTCATCGCTCCAAAGCTCATGTGTTCCGATTTCCCCGGCATCAACAAGTACCTTTGAATCCTCCACCCACTTCATGATATTGTCATCAATATTAATCTTTCCGTCCTCTACCCACTTTGAGGTTACGTTATTGGAATATACACGGTATGTATCGTTTGCGGAAGAAGCAGCAAAATAGCCTTTCTCCTTCAAAGCTTTAGCTGTCTCGTTAAAGGTATCCCAATCCTTTACATACTCCTGAACCTCAGCGGGGTCATCCGTTCCGAATACATCCTTTGCCACCTCACGGCTGTAGAACATAACACCCGGGCAGCCCTGCCATGAAACGCCCTTTAATACACCGTTGGAGTCCGTAACGATATCCTTTGTATACTGATACTGGTCTGCCAAATCCGCATCCGTAATTCCAAGATCCTTAACAGGCATCGTATACTCGGTATCTACATATTTTAACGCATAATCCGCCTCAACCAAAAACAGGTCAATCTTGTCATCCGCCGCTGCATCCGCCTGTTTTAACAGGGTCTCATCCAGATTGTTCTGATAAGCATTGTCATCATTTGGTGTGATGTTCCATACAACGGATACGTCACCGATTGTTCCGTGTGTCGCATCAATCACTTCATAATCAGGATAATGATCCCTGATACGACGGTAAAACTCATCATTCCAGCAGTAAATATTCAAAACCTTTCCTTCATCTGCCGTATCCACTGCTGCCTGCGTCTCCGCCGGTGTTGTCTCTGCCGGTGCCGCAGGTGTTGTATCCGCTGCCGGTGTTGTTGCCGCCGGCTGACTATTGCTGGCTGCCGGTTCTGAACTGTTGCCGCATCCGGCTATCAGTCCGGTCAGCATTGTAGCTGCAAGTAACGTACTTAATACTTTTCTTTTCATATTTGTTCCTCCATAATAAATGATAAAAATAAGTTGTGCATTTATCCTAAGGGATTCCCTCCCGAAATGCCGTTTTTATGGCTTTATGGTCCCTACCGTTTTTCCTTCAAACACCTCGCCTTCAATCACAACCGTCTGGGCAACGGTCGTCTTGGGATTTTCAATCAGGCGGATTAAATTATGCGCTGCCTGCGCGCCAATCTGTTTGGTGTTCTGCCTAAGGGTAGTAAGCTGCGGCTCCAAATGCCTGCCAATCCGAATACCGTCATATCCTGCCACGGAAATATCGTTCGGAATGTCCAATCCCCTGTCATTGATTGCATTCATTCCACCATAGCTGGCAAAATCGTCAGGATACAGGATACAGGTCGGCGGATTTGGCAAATCAAGCAGCTCCATGGTCCTTATAAATGTCGCGTCGGTGTCCCTGTATGCAGCTTCCCTCACGTATTCATCCGGAACATCCAGCCCCAGCTCCTGCGCTGTCCTGTAAAAGGACGTAAGTCTGCTTTGGGTTACCGCCGAATCCGCACCGTGTATGTAGGCAATGCGCCGGTGACCTTTGTTGTAAACGTATGTAAGCAAATCCTTCATTCCCTTTACGTTATCGGAAATAACTGCCATTCGGTTGTTAAACAGATGGTCTATCGTCACCAGCGGAATACTGCTTCTTACCAGTTCCAAAACCTCCGGATCATAGAAATCAATACAGGCAATTACAACGCCGTCAAACCCCCTGTATTTTGCATGTTCCAGATAGGACATGCGGTCCGCCCTTGTCTTGCAGCAGTTGATAAACGTCATGTCATAGCCCTGCTCCTCCACCGTCTGCTTAAAGCTGTCAAGCACATACGAAAAATAATCATGTGTCAGACCGCTTCGCGCCTCATCCGTAAAAAGTACTCCGATATTATAGGTACGGCGCGTCTTTAACGCCTTCGATGCTGAATTGGGAATATATCCCATTTCTTTCGCAATCCGTTTAATTCTCTTTTTTGTTCCTTCTCCGATATCCTTGTGGTCATTGAGCGCCTTACTGACTGTCGCCACCGATACCCCACAGGCCATCGAAATGTCTTTCATTGATACCATGTTTCCACTCTCCCGCCTGTATAGAAGTGTCTACCTTCGTTATTTTCCTGATTATTTTTATTTACTTAATCGTTTTCGTACTTTCACTATAATCCATTTTCAACACAATTTCAATAATTTTTTGTACGTTTTTTATATTTTGGGTATTTTTACATATTTTTTATTGGATATTTTGTCTATTTTGACGTTTTTTTGTGATTTGCAATACTGTGTATATTTTCAGGACAAACCGTTTTCGTAACGTTTGTTTTCTTATTATAAACAATATCCCAAATGGACAGAAGTGCCTTATTTTCTTTAAAATACCAACATTTTATTCCGTTGCGTCCCGTTCCCTGCACTGTCGAAAAATGTTTTTTGGCACTTGACTTTTACTTAATCGTTTTCTATAATGCAATCATACAATAAATTTACACCCTGATGTTTGTCCATTGATTAAGAAGTTTATTGATTAAAAAACGGAGGACTCTGCGAATATGAAATTCGGATATTTTGACGACCAAAACAAGGAATATGTTATAACAACACCAAAAACACCGCTCCCCTGGATTAATTACCTTGGGTGCAGTGACTTTTTCAGCCTGATTTCCAACACCTGCGGCGGATACAGCTTCTATAAGGATGCAAAACTTCTGCGCCTGACAAGATACCGCTACAACGATGTCCCGGCAGATACAAACGGAAAATACTTCTACATAAAGGACGAAAACACCGTATGGAATCCAGGCTGGCAGCCCACAAAAACAGATTTGGATGCCTACGAATGCCGCCACGGTATCGGCTACAGCCGCTTTACCGCATCAAAAAACGGTGTAGAGGCAGGCTTACTGACATTCGTGCCGATGAATGATTCCTGTGAAATCAGCCGCTTAACGCTGACCAACCGTTGCGCATCCCCAAAGGAACTGACACTCTTTTCCTATGTGGAATGGTGCCTTTGGAATGCCGATGACGACATGAAAAATTTCCAGCGCAACTTAAGCATCGGCGAAGTGGAGGTCATTGGTTCCACGATTTACCATAAAACGGAATACCGTGAACGCCGCAATCACTATGCCATATATTCGGTAAATGCAAAGACGGACGGCTTTGACACAAGCCGCGATGCGTTTATCGGCGCATACCACGGCGCAGATATGCCGCTTGCCGTGGAAAACGGCACCTGCACAAACTCTATTGCAAGCGGATGGTCACCGGTTGCCGCACATCAGATTAACGTATCTTTGGAACCCGGTGAAACAAAATCGTTTGTTTTCGTTCTTGGATATGTGGAAAACCCCGAAGATGAAAAATGGGAATCCGCAGGCGTTATCAACAAAGTGCCCGCAAAAGCCTTGCTTGCAAAGTATCAGACGGACACTGACGTGGAGACTGCTTTTGCGGATTTAAGGCAGTACTGGGATACACTGCTCTCAAAATACCATATCCGCTCCGAAAACGATAAAGTTGACCGTATGGTAAACATCTGGAACCAGTACCAGTGCATGGTAACCTTTAACATGTCACGCTCGGCGTCCTACTACGAATCAGGCATCGGACGCGGCATGGGATTCCGCGATTCCTGTCAGGATCTGCTCGGCTTTGTGCACCTGATTCCCGACCGCGCAAGGGAACGCATTATTGATATTGCGTCCACGCAGTTTCAGGACGGCAGCGCATATCACCAATACCAGCCGCTCACAAAGAAAGGCAATTCCGATATCGGAAGCGGCTTCAATGACGACCCGCTATGGCTGATTGCCGGTACAGGCGCCTATGTGCGCGAAACAGGTGATACTTCCATTCTGTCGCAGATGGTTCCCTTTGATAACGATGTATCCGCAGCCGCACCGCTTATGGAGCACCTGAAACGCTCATTGGACTATATTATCACGCACAAGGGACCGCATAACCTGCCGTTAATCGGACGTGCCGACTGGAATGACTGTCTGAACTTAAACTGCTTTTCCGCACATCCGGGAGAATCCTTCCAAACCTTTGGACCAAGTGAAGGTCCCGTTGCGGAATCGGTATTTATTGCCGGAATGTTTGTGAAATACGGGGAAGAATACGCACAGCTTGCGGAACTTATGAATATGCCGGAGGAAGCAGCACGCGCACGGGCAGAAGTCGTTGCAATGAATGAGGCAATCCTAAAGGACGGCTGGGACGGCAGCTGGTTTATCCGCGCTTATGACGCGTACAGCCACAAAGTCGGTTCGAAGGAATGCGAGGAAGGGCAGATTTATATTGAACCGCAGGGCTTCTGTGTCCTTGCCGGCGTCGGCGTGGAAGAAGGGCTTGCCGAAAAAGCGCTTGACTCCGTAAAGGAAAAGCTGGACACGGACTACGGCATTATGCTGCTGCAGCCTGCCTATACAAAATACCACTTAGAACTTGGCGAAGTTTCCTCATATCCGCCCGGGTATAAGGAAAACGCCGGAATCTTCTGTCACAATAACCCATGGGTATCGATTGCGGAAACGGTAATTGGCAGAGGAGACCGTGCTTTTGAAATCTACCGGAAGACCTGCCCTGCTTATGTGGAGGAAATCAGCGAAATCCACAGGACGGAACCCTATGTGTATTCACAGATGATTGCAGGAAGGGACGCAAAGTTCCACGGTGAGGCAAAAAACAGCTGGCTGACCGGTACGGCGGCATGGACCTTTGTCAATATTTCGCAGTATATTTTAGGAGTTTCCCCCACGCATACAGGGCTTTCCGTTAATCCTTGCGTGCCGAAAGGATTTGGCGATTTCACATTGACGCGGAAATTCCGGGAAGGGACTTATACAATTGAAGTGAAAAACCCTAACAACGTGGAAAAGGGCGTGAAAACCATGACCGTTGACGGAAACACGGTTGAAGGACATGTAATTCCTTACGAGAAGGGAAAGACCGAATATCACGTTGTCGTGACGATGGGATAAATCCAAGGGTGCTTAAAATTCCCCCGCATTTGGCGTAACTACTGCTCCTGCGGGGGATTATGCCCTCATCCAGCGACATAACCGCGGCTATTTCTTTGCATATTATTGACGGCTGCGGTTTCTATTGCTATAATCAAGTTTAGATGTTACAAAGAAAGGAGCACTTTTATGAGCATTTTTAATGACGACAGGGCAACTTTAAACCAACCCGCATCTGATCTTGAATCCGCACTTTCCAATTCGGATCTCGACAGGATACTGCATGATGCATTTGAGGCAGGAATGAACCTTGACGAAATTATGTATGTCATGTTTACGCATACAGAAAAAACCGTCAGAAGGTACATCGTCCAGCACCAGCTCAAAGCAGCTGCAAACAAAAATAAGTAAAGCTTTTTTCAAATTTTTTTTCAATTTTGCTTGCAATTATGCATCAGTCTATGTTATAATATTTTTCGTTAGTGAGAAAATGTATCTACATAGCATAAACTGAATAAAGGGGCATAGTTCAGCGGTAGAACAGCGGTCTCCAAAACCGTCAACGAGGGTTCGATTCCTTCTGCCCCTGCTGAAAAAAGTTCCTCAGTAATCTGGGGAACTTTTTTTGCATCCTTTTCCTTTATTTCTTATCCTTGCCATCCGTCCTCATACAACTACGCCGCATAAAACGCCTTCGCAAGCGCTATCATATACGCAACATCCTTCGTTCCCCCCGTCTCATACGAGGAATGCATCGCAAGCTGCGGCAGACCGATATCCGCTGCAGGTACAGATACCTGTGCCATTGAGAGATTCCCAATCGTCGAACCTCCGGCAATATCGGAACGGTTTGTGTAAATCTGATACGGAATGTCCTGTGCCTTGCAAAGCTTTTTCACAACAGCCGCCGAATACGCATCCGTAGCGTATTTTTGTCCGCCGTGATATTTCAGCACAATTCCTGCATTGAGATACGGTCTGTTTACAGGATCCGACTTTGCACCCTGATTGGGATGACAGGCATGGGCATTATCCGCGCTCAAAAGGAAACTGTCCGCCTTCCATATCCGGTAAAGTCCCCAATCCGCCTTAAGCCCGTCGCCAATCGCTTCAAGCGTATCCCGCAAAAAAGTGGAATCGGCTCCCTGCCTTGTAAGACTTCCCACCTCTTCGTTATCAAACACGGCAAGCACATTGATATACTGCTGCGGTTCCTGCGCACGCATCCCCTCTGCTCCGGCAAACACGCATGCCAGATCATCAAACCGCGCGGACATAATAAACTCGTCATATGCCCCCGCAAGGGTTGCCTTTTGGCTGTTTTCCGCAAAAAGGTCTGACGCAAGGATATCTTCCTCTGTAAACTGCTTTTGGTACTGACTGTTCAGCGCCTTGACAAGCATGGTTTTGATTACCTCTTCCTTCGGGTCAGGTTCAAAACACATCATAAGAAGCGGCAGCATGTCCGTCTGCGGATTAAGCGCAATGCCATTATTCATTTCACGGTTTAGATGGATTGCAAGACTTGGAATCAGGCAGGTGTTGTCCTTTAGCTGCACCGGATAAGACACAATTCTGCCGTTCTCCTCCACACATGCCCTGCCCGCAATCGTAAGCGGTCTGTCAAGCCATGTGGACAATATCATGCCGCCGTATTTCTCCGTATTGAGGCTTACATACATGCCTTCCTTTGCCATTTCCGGACGCTCCTTAAGCTTAAATGCCGGCGAGTCCGAGTGCGCCGCAAAAATATGAAAGCCTTTGATTTCGTTGACATTGCACTTTGGCACGCGAAACGCCGCTATGGACGAATCGTTTCGTACCACATAATACCCGTGCCCGCCTTCCAGTTCCCATGTTTGTTTCTCACTAAGCCGCGTAAATCCTGCTTCCGATAGCTTTTTTTCCACCTCGCGCACTGCATGATAGCAGGTAAGCCCGCTGTCAAGAAAACACATCAGCTCCTCAATAATTCCCATTTCCATTATCCTCCGTTTATCAAATATTCTATATCAAATCAATCGCTTCACCGATACCTCCCACGCCAATTACCTTAATCCCTTTTACCGGTTCCATTCCCTCAAGGTTTACGCGCGGCATGATTACGGCATCATACCCTAACTTTTTCGCCTCCTGGACGCGCTGCCCCGCCATCGTGACGGCACGCACCTCCCCGCTTAACCCCACTTCCCCAAATACAAGCGTTTTCTCGTCAACAGCCCTGTTTCGGAAGCTTGAAACAATCGCCATAATAATTCCCAGATCAATCGCGGGCTCATTGATCTTCATGCCTCCCGCAATGTTTACATATGCATCGCAGTCACCAATCTGCAATCCAAGCCGCTTTTCCAGTACAGCCATCAGCAGATTAACCCTGTTAAAGTCCGTGCCTGTCGTCTGCCTGCGCGGTATCCCGAAATTTGTGCGACACACAAGCGCCTGAATTTCAATTAAAATCGGACGGGTCCCTTCTATGGAACACACGACCACGGAGCCGCTTGCCCCCACAGGCTTCCCGCTCAGCATATATTCGGACGGGTTTTTGACCTCTGCCAGACCTTCCTTGCGCATCTCAAAAACGCCAATCTCATTCGTGGAGCCAAACCGGTTTTTCACACCGCGCAAGATTCTGTACGACGCATACCTGTCGCCCTCGAAATAAAGCACGGTATCCACCATATGCTCTAAAACTCGCGGTCCTGCCACAGTACCCTCCTTCGTCACATGCCCCACAATAAAAATTGAAATACCAAGCCTCTTTGCAAGCTGCAAAAATACGTTGGTGGCTTCCCTAACCTGCGAGACGCTGCCCGGAGCAGACGATACCTCCTCCTGATACATCGTCTGAATCGAATCAATCACTACAACCTGCGGATTCGTACGTCTGATTGCCTCCTCCACAAGACTTAAATTTGTTTCACACAGCAAAAGCATATTATCCTGAAAATCACCGATACGCATTGCGCGAAGCTTAATCTGCTTTAGCGACTCCTCTCCCGAAATATAAAGCACTTTTCTTCCCATAAGCGAAAGCTGCCTGCATGTTTGGAGCAAAAGTGTTGATTTCCCGATGCCGGGGTCGCCGCCCACCAAAATCAGGGAACCCTGCATAATGCCGCCCCCAAGCACTCTGTCAAGCTCCGCTATTCCCGTTGTCATCCGCTCCCCATCATCTAACGAAATCGTACCAATCCCAACAGGTTTTGGCGTTTCCATCACGGATGCGGTTTTAGAAGCGCCGCCGATACCGCTTCCCGTGACACTTACCTTTTCTTCAACAAGCGTATTCCACTTTTTACACGCCGGACACTGTCCCATCCACTTCGTTGACTCATGGCCACACTCCTGGCAGAAGAAAACAGTTGTTATTTTTTTAGCCATATCAATTCTCCATTCTTATTTCCTATGGGTTCCCGTGTGCATAAAAAAACGCAAGCCCGGCGGC
>DKYC01000018.1:3029-3242 GCA_002492295.1 Lachnospiraceae bacterium UBA7110 | reverse complement strand
CATGATGGGAACGCATATTGTCCATAACAATGATATCCCCATCATGCAAGGTTGGAATCAGTGTATTTTTTAAATATCTCACAAATTTATCCCCTGTTGTCCCCCCGCTGTAAGTCGTGTATGAAGTTTCCCCGTTCCTTCTGATTGAAGACAGAATTGTAGTACTTCCAGGGGTATTTAACGGTGCTTTATCCACAGAACGGGTTCCACCAA
>DKYC01000018.1:0-2678 GCA_002492295.1 Lachnospiraceae bacterium UBA7110 | reverse complement strand
GCAAGATTTTCTGCCCAGCTTTTTCTTTTATCCCTGACATCGGGGACGTTCACGCTCAGAAGCGTAAAGGGATTTTTTCTTATAAACATATCCCATTTTGATAACCGCTTTGCGAACCGTTTCATTTGTAACATGTAAACCAAGTTTTTCTATTATTTCATCGATGGTAATGTCAGGCTGTTCTCGAATTGTTTTATCAATATTTGATAAATCTTCCAAGGACAATGATGGTTTTCTTCCACGTTCATTTGTCCTGAGTTTTACAGATCCTGTTGCTTTCTTTTGGCGGTTCAGACGGTATACTGTGCTTGTATCCACTGCAAAACACTCTGCCACTTCTTTCGCATTGCCTGTTTTTTCATAAGCTTCTACTAATAATTCCCTTGCTTCATTGTGTAACATTTTTATCACCTCCATCTTTATTATATCTCCCTTGTCAATAGGGGTGCTATTTTTTCGGATTGCTATAAATACGGTGTTTGCGGCGAGGGTGATGCGGGTGCGATGGTATCGCAGGATCCAACGGCATCCGCAGATGTCTATATGTTTGCAAACGACCAGATTACAACACTGATCAACGCGAATGCACTCGCAAAACTTGGCGGAGAAACAGCGGAGGATGTCAAGAAAAACAACTCTGAGGCAATCGTAAACTCCGTGTCAGTGGATGGAAGTATTTATGGTATTCCGTTCACTACAAATACTTGGTTTATGTACTATAACAAGAGTGTCTTCTCGGAGGAAGATGTTAAGAATCTTGATACAATGGTATCAAAGGCAAAGGTGGCATTCCCGCTTACTGATTCATGGTATTTTGCATCATTTTATGTAGCAAATGGCTGCACACTCTTTGAGGATGGTTTTAATGAGGCGGCAGGCATTGACTTTGCAGGAGATAAGGCAGTGGCAGTTACAAATTATTTGATAGATCTTGCGAAAAATCCAAATTTTGTAAATGACGCGGACGGCGCAGGGATGGCAGGGCTTCGTGATGGCAGCATTAGTGCGCGCTTCTCCGGTTCCTGGGATTACAACAGTGTAAAGGAAGCACTCGGCGATAATTTTGGCGCGGTACAGCTTCCTTGCATTACAATTAACGGTGAGGCAAAACAGATGAAGGCATTTGCAGGGTCGAAGGCGATCGGTGTAAATCCGAACTGCAAGGAGCCGCAGGTAGCAGTAGCTCTCGCAGCATACCTGGGAAGTCCGGAGGCACAGCAGTCCCACTACACTATGAGAAGCGTGGTTCCTTGCAACACCGAGCTTTTAAAGCAGGATTCCATAAAGAACGATGCGTTAGTAATTGCACAGAATAATACTTTTGACAATACTTCCATTATCCAGCCGTTCGTTAGCGCGATGGGTGTTTACTGGGATGCGGCTAAAAATATGGGTGACGGTATCATTAACGGCGATGTAACTCACGACAATGCAGAGGAAATGACAAATAGCATGAATGCAGCAATGAATAATAACGGTCTGTAATTAAAATTACAGAAACTAGAAAAGGGCTGCGTATGTGCAGCCCTTTTATGATGATATCATTAAAAATATAACAGCAGAGTAAAAACATAGCGGATTTGTAAACGTAGGCGGGGTATTTCGCTTTAAATAAGCGGGTAGCTTAGGGAAAAGGGATAATGGAATGGAGGTTTTATCGTGAGCAATGAGGTTGCAAGACCAAAAAAGAAAGAGCCGAAAAAGACGGCATTTGATACTCCATACACCGTAAAAAACGCGATACAAAAAGGCGGTATGACCACGAAGCTTTCCATGGTGGTAATGGGGTTTGGCAATCTGGCACACAAGCAGATTGCAAAAGGAATTATCTTTCTGGCAATTGAAGTGGCGTACCTTTGGTTTATGATTGCGCAGGGAATTCACTGTATCGCCATGCTGCCATCGCTTGGATGGCTGGAACAGGAAGAGATCTGGAATGAGGCGAAGGGCATTTATGAGTATACATCGGGGCATGATTCAATTATTATTCTGCTTTACGGGGTGGCCTCAATCTTTATTACGATCGGATTTGTTATTATGTGGCGCGGCACGCTAAAGAGCGCGTACAAAGTAGAATGTCTTGCACGCGAGGGAAGACATATCAATAGTTTTAAAGATGACATAGCGGATCTATTTGACGGCAATCTGCATCGAACATTGATGACAGTACCGATTCTTGGGATTATTATTTTTACCATTCTGCCATTGGTATTTATGATTATGATGGCATTTACCAATTATTCCAAAGAAACTTCTTCAGAGGCGGCACACTTGGTACTCTTTGACTGGGTGGGGCTGAAAAATTTCGGCACAGCATTAAGCACAAATAACTCGATCGGACAGAATTTCTGGTCGGTGCTTGGCTGGACAATTGTATGGGCGATCTTTGCAACGTTTACAAACTATATCCTGGGTATGATCCTGGCGATGGTGATCAACCGCAAGGACACAAAGGCAAAGGGTTTCTGGCGTTTCTGTTTTGTACTTTCCGTGGCGGTGCCGCAGTTTGTATCCCTCCTGATTATGAGGACGATGCTTCAGCCGGAGGGTGCGGTAAATATTCTGCTGCGCAACCTAGGGATTCTTGAGGCGGGGCAGAGCTTACCGTTCTTTACAAAGCCAATCTGGGCGCGTGTGACGGTTATTGTAATCAATATTTGGGTTGGTATTCCGTTTAC
>DKYC01000044.1 GCA_002492295.1 Lachnospiraceae bacterium UBA7110 | reverse complement strand
TTCCGTTTTGGAACTCTCCTCTGTTTTTGAGCTCTCTTCTATTTCCGAACTCTCTTCTGTTTTTGAGCTCTCTTCTATTTCCGAACTCTCTTCTACGCCTGAGCTCTCCTCCTCGCTTGGCGTCTCCTCCGGTGTTTCTTCTGTTTTATTGTTATTATTCGGAAGATGGATTTCCATGGAATGTTCTACAGAATTTGCAACAACCGCACCATTGATAACACCCCAGCCTTTCACACTTGCATTCGGCGCAATTATAATACCGGGAATCGTCTGTGAAATCTCTATTGTTCCTGAAAAACCGCCAAAATTCCAAATAAAATTTGCCGTATCTTCCTCATATTGGACGCTGTTTACAGGATAACCAATCCGAATGCTGTCACCACTGTTTTCCACATTTAAAATAATTTTTGCGCCAACGCTTTTGTTTGTTTGATATAATACCTGCACTTCATTTCCAATCTCATCGGCATGGAGTGCAATCGCTATCACATCCCCTGATTTCAGCTCCCCATTTTTAAGCTGACTGCTGACTGCCAAAACAGCTTCCCGTCCTGACCCTCCGTCCGCCGCCTCAACTGATTTCGCCGCTGTACAAATACTGGCAAGGTTTCCGTCAATCTGCATTAAATTGGCAAAATTTTCACTGATTCCTTCGCTTTGCAATGCTGCCCGCACTGCGGACGCGTCAGTCTTTGATACCCCGGACAAATCGACAAGTCTTCCGTTGTTGTTGTTCGGGCAGATATCATTTGCCTGTCTTCCGCTTGTATTGCCCAAAATAATGATTCCACCATTATTAACTGCTATCTTAGCATTACCGCCAACGTTTTCAATATATGATATCCGTCCTGATCCCGCCTTGTTATTTTCCGTCTTCAGCGCCTCAAGCCAACTGTTCAGATCTTTAACGGCAATATTTCCGTCTATATGGGTACCCGGCTTATAATCCCTTGCATAAATGACAAAACTCTTTACTCTGTCAATAGAGCGGATAAAAGACTTTGCCAATGCTTCCTGCGCCTCATTAAATACAAGCGTAACCGCTTTTTCATTTTCTTCTTCTGCCGCCTCTTCCTCCGTCAGCTCCTCCTGCGTTGTCTCTTCTTCTGTAATGGTTTGCGTCTCCTGTGCCGTTGTGGTTTCCTCTGTGGCAGTTTTTATCTCCGTATCTTCTTCCGTCGTATTTTCTTCGATTGTATCTTTTCCTGTCGTATTCTCCACATCCGTCTGCATCGTCGTTTCGGATTCCAAATCCGTACCTGCAGATGTCTGCGGTTCTGTTGTAATCACTGTTTCTGCCGTATCTGCACTATCAGACTGATTTTGGTTTGCCATCTCCTGTTCGGGCTGTGTGTCCGGCACGGCTTCCCCGCCATCCGGTGCGCTGCCGTCCCCACTTTCATCCGCATTTACTGCGTTACCGCCGTCTGCGTTATCCTCCTGTGAAGCTGCCTCTGACTCAGCAGAGTCATCCTCGGCCGCATAGGTAAGCAGTGTATTTGATGTGGCAGTGTGAAACAGCAATGCCGCCGTAAGAATTGCAACCTTTACTTTTTTTCCAAACCGTCCAAGCCTGTTTTTCCTATTCATGGACCCAATCCTTTCCATATATCATTACAGTGTCATTACAAAATATAAATCTCATTTTTCTTTTTTGTACTATATAACTGCGGAAACCATCTCTAGCCAATAATATAACATAAAAATGCGGACTTTTGTGCAAAAAGTTATTCGTTCTTCGCTTTTTCGTCAAAACATATAACTTTTCCAAAAATCCGCACGCCTTTTTTGTACTATTTATTCGATTTCATATTGGTTTTTTGCGATTCTTCTATCGTTTCATGACAATTGCCACGATAACAGACCGCGGACACATCCTGACTGTATCTGCCGCCGTCCAGTTTGTAAGCGCATGGTAATTAACATTCTTTTTGTGCTCAAATTCCGTGTTGACAAGGATATGCCATTTCCTGCCAAGCGGCAGCTTGGGCAGCTGCACGTCCTCGTACTCCCAAAACGCATTCACGCCAATGTAAATAATATCATCCTCAATGTTCCCTTCCGTACGTCCGGCAAACATAACGCCAATCGTGCGTGTGTCAGGATCGCACTGGCTGTTCCATGCAGTCTTATTGTGAATGGATACCTCCGGGAACCCGCAGCCGCTGGGACCCGAACGCCCGCGCAAAATCGGATGCGCACGGCGAAGATGAATCATAAATTTGCAGAATTCAAACATCTCGTTGTACTCTTCTTTCCGGTTCCAGTCAAGCCACGAGATAATATTATCCTGACAGTAAGCATTGTTATTGCCAAACTGCGTATTGCAGAACTCATCGCCTGCAAGGAACATTGCCGAACCCCTGCTGCACATCAAAATCGCAAACGCGTTTTTGCGCAGCCTGTTGCGAAGCGCAAGCACCTCGGGATTGTCCGTTTCGCCCTCCACGCCGCAGTTCCAGCTGTTGTTGTCATTCGCACCGTCCGTGTTGTTCCAGCCGTTCTTCTCGTTATGCTTCGTATTATATGCATACATGTCATAAAGTGTAAATCCGTCATGACAGTTAATGAAATTCACCGTGGCATTCTCCCCGCGGTTTTCCTTTCCATATAAATCAAGCGAACCCGTAATGCGGTTGATTGCCGCCTGCGCCATGCCATAATCGCCCTTTAAGAAACAGCGCATATCGTCACGGTATCTGCCGTTCCACTCTGCCCAACGGTTCCACGACGGAAAGCTTCCGACCTGATAAAGACCGCCCGCATCCCATGCCTCGGCAATCAGTTTTACCTTTCCAAGCACCGGGTCAAACGCAAGACTCTGCAAAAGCGGCGGCTTGCTCATCGGTGAACCGTCCTCGTTGCGTCCGAGAATGGACGCAAGGTCAAACCGGAATCCGTCAACGCGGTACGATACTACCCAGTAACGCAGACATTCCAAAATAAACTGCTGCACAATCGGATGATTACAGTTCAAAACATTGCCGCAGCCGCTGAAATTATAATATTTTCCATCCGGTGTCAGCATATAATAAATATTGTTGTCTATTCCTTTAAACGAAAAGCATGGTCCCAGTTCATTTCCCTCCGCCGTGTGGTTAAACACCACATCAAGAATAACCTCAATGCCATTCCTGTTTAACTCATGGATCAGCTCCCGAAGCTCATTTCCTTCTTTATTATATTCATGCTTCGAAGCGTATGCCGTATTCGGCGCAAAAAAACAGACCGTATTGTATCCCCAGTAGTTGAGAAGCTTTTCACCGTCAATCTCCCGTACATCCTCCAGCTCGTCAAACTCAAAAATCGGCATAAGCTCCACTGCATTTACGCCAAGCTCAAGCAGATACGGAATCTTTTCCCGGATTCCCTCAAAAGTACCTCTGTGTCTGACGCCCGACGACTCATCGTTCGTAAAACCACGCACGTGCATTTCGTAGATAATCATGTCCTTTGGCTCAAGGCTCGTGTTTTTAAAATTCCCCCAGTCATATCCGCTGTCAACCACACGCGCTTTATAAACACGTTTATCCGCGTTTTTTCTGTCTCCCCATATTCCCTGTCCTGCCACTGCTTTTGCATATGGGTCTAAAATATAATTTGACTTGTCAAATAAAAGCCCTTTTTTAACATCATATTCACCGTCAAACTGGTAGGCATACTCAAGGTCCTTTGGGTCTAACCCAAACACTACCATCGAATATGTGTTCCCAAGGCAGTAGGATTCGGGGAACGGTATGACTGCGTATGGCTCTTCCTCATTCCTGTGAAAAAGACATAATGTACACGACGTTGCGCCGTTTGAGTGAATTGTAAAATTAATTCCCCCCTGCACACAGGTCGCACCGTTTCTTAAAAATTTCCCCGGTCTTACTTCAAATCCGTTTATTATGTCTGTGGGTTCATAATATCTTTTATTCATCATTACATGCGTTTCATTCATTCTGTCCTCCCCCTCTCTACATATCAGTATATCCAAAAACAATGGCATATTAACCCTTATGACATAATTTTACACTATTTTTCAAATTATTGCAACATTTTATGCAATTATAAAAATAAAATAAAGCAGAAACGAACGCAAAAAAGCACTTGCAGCATATTCCTATCTACCCCGCAAGTGCTTTTATCCCCATACCTTTTTAGGTTTTTACATCAAATCCTGCATTGCAACGCCGTCCATGTCATCAAAATCCTGATTCTCACCTACCATGCCCCAGATAAACGTATACGCGCGGCTGCCGCTTCCCGAATGGATAGACCAGCTTGGAGAAATAACAGCCTGTTCGTTTCTCATAACAATGTGCCTTGTTTCTGTCGGCTCTCCCATGTAGTGCATCACAAACGCATCCTCAGGCATATCAAAATAGAGATAAACCTCCATCCGCCTGTCGTGTGTGTGGCACGGCATGGTGTTCCATACACTGCCCGGCTTTAACGCTGTCATTCCCATAACAAGCTGACAGCTCTCTACCTGACCCGGAAGGATGTACTTATTGATGACTCTGTGGTTTGCGTCCTCCAGGCAGCCAAGCTCCACCTTATTTTCATCCTTGATAATTACAACATCCTCCGATGCTTCGCCCTGCGGCTTAATCAGTTTTGTCGGATATTCCTTGTGCGCAGGTGCACTGTTTAAATAAAACCGTGCCGGATTCTTAGGGTCAGCCGACTCAAACACAATCTCCTTTGAGCCCATTCCGATATACATCCCCTCTTTGTGTCCGACTTCATACTTCTTTCCATCGACTGTAATCGTGCCTGCCGGACCGATGTTAATCACGCCAAGCTCACGTCTTTGGCAGAAATACGCTGCACGCAGTTCGTCACCCGCAGTCAGCTTCAGGGGCTTTACGGGCACTGCCGACCCGGTGATAATACGGTCAATGTGGCTGTAGACAAGCTTAATCTCGTCTGCCTTGAATAAATCGTCAATCAGAAATTCCTCTCTTAGTCTCTGTGTCGTATAATTTTTTACATCCTTTGGAGATGCCGCGGTACGAAGTTCCATAGTTTTTACCTTCCTTTACTTTTATATTTTTTATTCCTTTTCGGAAAATGTTCGCATTATTTTTACAAAAAGGGCGGGTTTTGTGAAAGCGCTTACATCTTGTTCACGCTTTCATTATTTTACTTCATTCTTTACAAATAGTCAATATTTACACTTGATTTTCATATATTTTCATAGTAAACTTACATCATGCGATACCTGTATGATTGCAGGCTGTTATGGTAGCGCTTACACCGTTTTTTTAACAAACGGAAATGCAGCAGCGTAAATCTTTTTTCATATACGCCTGTCAGGAGGGACAGACTTATGACCATATACGATGTTTCCGAGAAAGCCGGCGTATCGATTGCGACCGTGTCGCGCGTGTTGAACGGCTCGGACAATGTCAGCGCACAGACGCGCCAAAAGGTTCTCGCCGTCATTGAGGCGTGTGACTATACACCGAACGCGTTTGCAAGAGGGCTTGGCTTAAACTCGATGAATACCATAGGCATCCTGTGTGCCGACTCTTCCGATTTGTATCTTGCCAATGCCGTATATCACGTGGAGCAGGAACTTCGGGCAAATAACTACAACTGCATTCTTTGCTGCACAGGCTATGAGCTTTGCGACAAGCAGAAATACCTAAACCTTCTGGTGAACAAAAAGGTGGACAGCGTTATCCTTGTCGGCTCTCATTTTGTTTCCGGAACGGACAGCGACAATGACTATATCCGCGAGGCGGCAAAGGAAATTCCCGTGCTGCTGCTCAATGCGGATTTTGACTGCGAGAATGTCTATTGCGGAATGTGCGACGACTTTAAAGCGACGATGCAGGCAGCCACGTACCTTTTGGAGACGGGCGTTGAGGACATTCTTTATCTTTACAATTCCAAGTCCTACTCTGCGCTGCGAAAGCTCTCGGGTTATCAGAGTGCGCTGACACAGAGAGGGATTCCGCTGCGCATGGAATATATGCAGTACTTTCCCGGAAGAAATTCCAAACTTCTGGCGATTGCGGATTTTCTTGCAGAGCTTGACAGCAGTATCCAGTATCATGGGATTATCGCCTCAAACGACTATCTTGCCATCGGCGCCGCGAAATTTGCACACAAAAAAGGGCTGGATATCCCGAAGGATTTGTCCATTATCGGATACAACAATTCCATTTTAAGCACCTGCTGCGACCCGGAGCTTACGAGCGTGGATAACCGTCTGGAAACGCTCTGCCACCATATCGTCAGTACGCTGATTGGAATTCTCGACAACCGTGAGATGCCGCAGAAGGTCATCTTTTCGGGCGAACTGATAAAAAGAGGTACCACTCTTTAATAAATAAAAACAATATCAAAAACAAACAGGAGGAAACAACATGAAAGCTTTTATGGATCAGGATTTCATCCTTCAGACCAAGACCGCGTCTGACCTTTATCACAAGTTTGCGGAGAAGACTCCCATTCTTGACTATCACTGCCACATCAATCCGGCGGAAATTGCAAACGACCGCAAATTTGACAACATTACGCAGGTATGGCTCGGCGGCGACCACTACAAATGGCGCTTTATGCGCTCATGCGGCGTTGAGGAAAAGTACATGACGGGTGACGCGTCCGACAAGGAGAAATTCTTCAAGTGGGCGGAGTGTGTGGGAAAGGCAATCGGCAACCCGCTTTACCACTGGACGCATCTTGAGCTGCAGCGCTATTTCGGCTACACGGGAGCGCTCAATAAAAATACCGCGGAAGAGGTTTGGAACCTATGCAACGCGAAACTGCAGGAGCCCTCAATGAGCGTACGCGGATTAATCAAAAGCTCAAACGTAACCTTAATCTGTACGACAGACGATCCGATTGACTCCTTGGAATATCATAAGCAGATTGCGGCAGACGATACATTTGATGTGCAGGTGCTGCCTGCATGGCGTCCCGACAAGGCGATGAATATTGAAAAACCTGACTATTTTGACTATCTTGCAAAGCTTGCGGATGTGAGCGGTGTTGCGATTAATACGTTTGCGGATTTAAAAAACGCGTTGAACAAACGTTTGGATTTCTTTGCGTCAATGGGCTGCTCTGTTTCCGACCATGCGTTGGAATATGTGATGTATCATCCTGCTACAGACGAGGAAATCGAGGCAATTTTTGCAAAAAGAAAGAGCGGCGCTGCCGTTACACGCGAGGAAGAGTTAAAGTACAAGACAGCGTTTATGCTTTTTGTCGGCAAACAGTATCACAGATTAAACTGGGTAATGCAGCTCCACTACGGCTGCAAGCGCGACAACAATACGCTGCGCTACGACCAGCTTGGTCCTGACACAGGCTACGACTGCATTAACAACTATGCACCTTCTGCAGAGCTTGCGGACTTCCTCAATGCACTGATTAAGACGGACGAACTGCCTAAGACGATTATCTACAGCTTAAATCCGAACGATAATCAGGCGATTGGCACAATCCTTGGATGTTTCCAGGACTCTACGGCTTGCGCAAAAATCCAGCAGGGCAGCGCATGGTGGTTCAATGACCACAAGACAGGTATGGAGGATCAGATGATTTCGCTTGCAAACCTCGGAAATCTTTCCGGCTTTGTAGGGATGCTGACCGACTCGAGAAGCTTCCTTTCTTATACAAGACACGAGTACTTCCGGAGAATTATGTGCAACCTGATTGGCGGCTGGGTTGAGAACGGCGAATTCCCTGCGGATATGGAAATCCTTGAAGAGATTGTGAAGGGAATTTCTTACAACAATGCGGTGAAGTATTTTGGATTTGATTTGAAGACAGTATAAAGATAATCCTATAAAGACAAACAATTAAGCAGGGGAAGAAATCTTCCCCTGCTTGTTGCCTTGAAACCGTGCAAAAAACAAATGCGGCTTAACAAGGATTATCCGTATTCCATTGAAACAACTGCTTTCGTTTCAGCCACGACCTCTTTCAGCAGGATTAAGTACGCCGCTTCCCTTTGCTTGGTCGAAATTGACCGCATCGACGCCCTCCTCTGCCAAGGAATGACCACGCCGTCCGTTCCCCATTCAAGCACTTTCCATATGGCAGCTTCATCATCACCTGCCATATGCACCAAAACGGAAATATCATGAAGCTTTGCTGCCATAATCTGCTTTTTGGCCTGCTTTCGGATGAGTATACCGTTTACTTTAAGAAATAACTTCCATTCTGATATTTTCCAGTTCTTTCCTGCGCTCTTTCCAATCCGGCATCATCATTGTCACAAAATCCCAAAACGCCTTGGAATGGTTGGGATGGATAAAATGCGCAAACTCGTGCAAAACGACATATTCAACGGAAGCGCGCGGCGCCTCTATCAGGCGGCTGTTTAATGTAATAATCCCTTTGTCTGGCTGGCAGGAGCCCCACCTTGACTTCATTGTCCGGATTTTGAGCGTCGGAAATGGAACGCCGTATTTTTGAAAGGACGCATAAGTTTGTGAAATCAATTCCTGAAAAAGCGCTGTCTGATACTCCTTAAGCCATTTTGTCATGAGGATTTCCTTGCGGCGGAAATTTTCCTTGTCCTTTACGTTCAAAAAGATAGAAACGCCGTCCGTATAGACGGACTCGCTTTGCGCTTCCTCTACCTTTAACCCAAGATTTCTGCCAAGCAGCGTATAATTTTCACCGCTGGCATATTGCCTTGGAATTTGCGGATGTAATTCGCTTTTTTCTTTGTATTTTGCGAGTGCGGACAGGATGAAGTCCTGTTTTTGACGGACAAAGCCGTCAATGAATGCTGCCGGAACGCGGGTATTTGCCGACACGAGCACACTGCCGTCCTGTTTAATCCTTAAATTGACGTTTTTGACTTTTTTCCTTGTAAGCTGATAGGTAATCACGCCATGCTCGCAAGGAACCTGGCGTTGTTGTGTTTTTGGCGTCATTCTTTTATACCTTTTCGACCTTTCTGTCATACGTCACCAGCCCGTTAATCTCCTCCTCAATATCCGAAAGCTGCGTATAAACCGCCGCGCATAACCCCTCTTTCTTCATCCGCTCCATTTGCGCCATAAACCGCGCATACTCTTCCAAAAACTGCTGCACATCCTCATGAACCCCATACCCGAAATAAGAGTCCGAATACATATGCCCTTCCACAATCAGCGAAACACCGCCATACTCCGATAGCACATATGGCTTTTCCCCTCTTTTTACGGACAGCTTAAAGAAGTACGTATGTTCACTTTTCACGTCACCAGCCCCTTGGTCAAACCATCCGCTATGTGCATCAATCAGACGCGTAGCGTCCATGCGCCGCACAAACGCCGTATTCTTCACTGCGTCAAACTGCCCCCAGCCTTCATTGAACAGTACCCACATACAGATGCAGGGACAATTATACAGCTGCGCAATCGTCTCCGCACACTCCTTTTTCCACTCTCTGCGTCCCCGCGCATCCTCTCTTGCCGTATAATGATAATGATTATCCTTCAGCTTCTGCAGCGGCACAATCGCGTTCGGAAGATAACATGTCCTGATAAAATTATACGGTCCCCCGCCGTTGATCATATCCTGCCACACAAGCACGCCCAGCCTGTCGCAGTGATAATACCACCGCATCGGCTCAATCTTGCAATGCTTCCGGATCATGTTAAAGCCCTTGCGTTTAACAAATTCAATATCATACACCATCGCCTCATCACTCGGCGGCGTCATCAGACTTTCCGGATAGTACCCCTGATCCAATACCCCGTTTTGGAAATATGGCAAATGGTTTAAGCAAAGACGCGGCACACCATCCCTGTCCTTCTCAACCGAAAAGCAGCGCATCCCAAAATAACTCTTCACCGTATCGACAGAACCCTCGCAGCGCATCTGAATCTTCACGTCGTACAAAAACGGCGACACGGGCGACCAGCTCTTCTTGTCAGGTATCTGCACATGCAATTCCTCCCACTGTGCACCGCTGCCGAAACACTCTGCCGTTCCCACGAGTATATCCCCGTCGTAAACCTCCGCAGAATATGACACGTGTGTCATATTCTCACTTCCCTTTACCGCAATCACCACCCTGTCCTCATCATAAAACGGAGTGATACGCAGTGACTTTATGTAGACGTCAGGAAGCCACTCATACCAAACCGTCTGCCACAAACCGCTCTGCGCAGTATAAAACATCCCGCCGTTTTTGAGGCACTGCTTCCCCCTCCCGTGGTAAGACGTATCGCTTCTGTCCTGAACGCATACCATAACAGTATTCGTCCCGATTTTCACAAACTCCGTAATATCCAGGGAAAACGCCTGATAGCCTCCCGAATGGCGCCCTGCCTCCCGGTCATTAATATACACCTTGCACCGTTCGTCGCACGCGCCAAAATGCAAAAGCAGCCGTCCCTTTATTTCCGTAACCGCAAAATCGCGCAGATACCAAAGATATTCGTCCGGTAAAAGCTGCCGCTCCACGCCTGACAACACGGTTTCCGGCGAAAACGGCACAAGAATTTCACCGTCCCAGGAAGACGGTATCTGTGCGGATTCCGTAAACGCATACCGCCAAAATCCGTTCAGAATCGTATAATTGTCACGCACGAGCTGCGGTCTTGGATATTCCGCAAGCGGCTTTTGATGTCCGCTCTCCAAAAGCGCCTCACCCCACTTTGTCATAAGACGGTTTGGTTCCTCCCTTTCACCGCCGAAAAAGCGCTCCGCTTTGACTGCCGTTAATACTTCCTTTACTTTCATCCCCAAAATCCTGCTCCTTTCAGAAAACGCGCCGTATTTATTTTTTCAAAATGCTCGCGTTGTTCCATATCAGCGTATTGTACGCAAACAAAATATCCGCATTTCCAAAATCCACATACCGGTCAATCAGACTCGCACTGATATAGCGCAAATCCACCAGCACCACCTCATCATACTGCTCCAGCAGAAGCGGTGCAAGGCTGCTACCAAAGGAATCCCGGAACATAATCAACCGCCTGTCATCCTCCATACTGCCGCCTGACACATTGTCAATCACAAGCACCGCCCGCGCACCGCCAAGATAAATGTCGTACGCGTCAAGGCTTTTTTCGTCCGAAAGCAGCTGCGTCTGATAAACTTTCTTCATACTGTTGCTTTCTACGTCATAGACCTGTGCATTTTCCGTCGTTTCATTGGTAAGATACACAATCTCATCCGCAGGTAACGGCAGCGCCGCCTGACCGCGGTAAACCCCGTTAAAATCCGCTATCTTATGCTGCGTATATGCATCCGGACGAAACGCTGTTTCCGCACACCCCATTTTATCAAACAGACATTGTACAACACCGCCAATGCACTCCTGCCTCCAGTGTGCGTCCGTCCGGTAATAATCGTCAACCGTCAATGCCGAGGCAATATCAATATACTGCGCCTCCCCGTCAAGCCCCTTAGAAAGCAGCGCAAACAGCTTACCGTAATCCATATGCGGGTATCCATTCGGCTCTGCAAGGAAATAATTTTTATCCGGTATCACCGTATAAAATACGCGGTTATTTGGGAAATGCGTCTCCTTCAAGGAGCGCACCAACTGTACCGCCCGCTCCACACCCGTTTCATTTAAAGGATACTCCAGCTTTGACGCATGCCCCTGCGCAATATAAATACCATTATTCTCTTTCTGCCGCAGCACATTGACCGCATAATCCGCTTTCATCCCCCGATACGCCTCCCGCATCGGAAAATGGTCCAGCAAATACGTTTCCAACGCACCCATATAGCTCCCATCCAAAAGGCTGTCCGCCGAAAAACCTGGCATGCCTGCAAGACGCCTTCGCTCCGATGCGGAATATTCCTGTTTCGGACACACAACAAACGCCGCCGCACTCCCAAGCACAATCACCGTTAATAAAAATAAAGTCACTCGTTTCATAGAATACCCCATGTTGCAAAACTCATTTCCTTAAAACCTAAAATACAAAAACGGATTAAACGAACCGTCAATCAGGTAAGCAGTGCAAAGCAGTAAAAGCCCAACCGCAAACACACATTCCAAAAAGCCGGCAGCCGCAACACCTGCGCCCCTGTGTGATACCTTACCGCAAAGAACACGCCACACCTCTTTCGGAAGAGGAGTGGCCCCAATGAAACCAATTACCAGTATCCCAATCCGGTTGTCCAGCAGATATCCGTTGACCGCCCTGTCAATTGCCGCCCCGCCAGGAACGCGCCAAAGCCCCGCAAAATCCTGCCACGCGCCGCTAAGCTGTGTATTATGGAACAGCAGAAAAGTTGTTAAAATCACCAAAACCATATACGCATGACTGACAAAATCCGTCAACACATTGCGCCGCGCTATCAACCGCTTAACTGCCTTTTCCGCCACAAGCAGCACGGCAAAGCTAAGCCCCCAAAGCACAAAATTCCATTCCGCGCCATGCCAAAGCCCTGTAAACATCCACACAATCAAAACATTGCATATCCACCGCAGTTTTCCGCAGCGGTTTCCACCAAGAGGAATATACACGTAATCCCGAAACCACCCGCCAAGCGTCATATGCCACCGCCGCCAAAACTCGCTTACGCTCTTTGCAATAAACGGATAATTGAAATTCTCGGGAAACGAAAATCCAAGCATTCTGCCAAGCCCGATTGCCATATCCGAATACCCCGAAAAGTCAAAATAAAGCTGTAAGCACACCGCTGCCGCATACGCCCACGACAATAGAATCCCACGCTGCGTATGCGGCAAAGCTGACACCTCTGTCACAAATTCGCCAAGCACATTCGCAATCAGAACCTTCTTTGCAAGCCCCACAAGAAACCGCACCGCCCCCTGCGTCAAACTGACACATATGTCATTTTTATCCGCACCGCTGCCATCCGCTTCTTCCATCCCGTCAATCACATCCGCAACATCCTCATACCGCACAATCGGTCCTGCCACAAGCTGTGGAAACAGCGTCACATACGTTGCAAGCTTAAGCAGACTCTTTTGCATCTTCACATGCCCTCTGCGCACATCAATGCAATAGCTGACAATCTGAAATGTATAAAACGAAATCCCGATTGGCAGCGACGGGGAAAACTTAAAATAAAAAAGCAGCACAAAAGGAAAAAGGACAGACAAAGCATAGAACACTCTGCCTGCCAAACGCTCCCCAAAATACTGCATCCCCACCGTCAGCGCATATGCCGCCAAAATCTCCGCAAGCATCAGAAGCACATACACAGGCTCTCCCCATGCGTAAAACAAAACGGACATTACAAACAGTACAGAATTTTTCGCCTTTTGGGGCACAAGATAATACAGTAAAACGGTAAACGGTAAAAAGAAATATAAAAACGTAATGCTCGAAAAAAGCATATCGCCCTCCTACATGGGATTATTTTTTTCCGTCATTTCAGACACATTCAGACCGCGCGCCTGTGCCGCCGCCGCTGCGCTTTTATAAACCTCATCCGCCGTATCCGCAGAACCCATAACGAAGAAAATATCATTTCCAAACAGCGCACCAATCTGCTTTTCCGCCGACACGCAAACCCATTTCGCCGGATTAATATTATCCATCAAAGCCTGCAAAACCGCCTTTGCGTCCCCCTCGTCATTCGTACGGATGTATACGGCGCTGTATGCCGTAGAGCTCATCATTGACTCCGACAGATAAATCCCCGCAACACCTGAAAGGTCTGTCAGCCCCGTATGGTACTCCAGCATGTCAGCATCATTTAAATCCAGCTCCGTCGTCTGTATCTCATAAGGGAGCAGATCCTGCGCCACTCCCTCATATGCCTCGTCAAAAAATGCGGACACCTCGTCAACGCTCTCAAGATGTACCATTCCCGAAGGATCCAACGCCCCATCATCTGTCACTTCATCGGAATTTCTGTCACTTTTAGCGCCGCATCCCGCCAACATGCCAAAGGACAACACTGCCGTCAAACACATAACCGCAAATTTTTTCATATTCAAACCTCACCTTTCAAAAGATTATTACATGGATATCCTAACCATTCCATTCCAAGTTTATACGTCTAACGTTACCGTTTTCTGCGGTCAAGCTTATTGGAAATGAACATTCCAATCGTCTGGAAAATCTGCACAAGCACAATCAGCAAAATAACCGTAACAATCATGATATCCGCCTGATAACGGTGGTATCCGTAGCGGATTGCAATATCACCAAGTCCGCCGCCGCCGACTGTTCCCGCCATCGCAGAATAGCCTAAAATCGTACCAACCGCAATCGTTGCGCCGACCAAAATCGAAGTCCGTGCCTCCACCAAAAGCACCCTGAAAATAATCGTAAATGTCCCGGCGCCCATCGACTGCGCCGCCTCAATCACACCGCCGTCAACCTCCTTTAACGACGATTCCACCATACGTCCGATAAACGGCGTCGCTGCCACCACAAGCGGTACAATCGTTGCCGTCGAACCGTAGCTCTTTCCGACAATCATCCTCGTAAACGGAATGAGCACGATTAACAAAATCAAAAACGGAACGCTCCTGACAATATTGGAGATAAAGTCAAGAATTTTATATATGACCACATTCGGTTTTATACCGTCCCTGTCCGTCACGCGAAGCGCCACGCCAAGCGGAAGTCCGAACACATATCCGAAAAAAGTTGACACGAGTGTCATATATAAGGTTTCGCCGATACCTGCTATAATCATGTCAATGACTGCTTTATCCCACATAGCCCGTCACCTCCTCAACTGCCAGATTTCTGTCCCTTAAATAGGTAACCATTTCATCCGCGACACCCCTGTCCTCGGGAAGTCCCAAAATCATTTCCCCGCGTGCAATGCCACTCACATTTTTAGTATCCGCCTTTAATATATTGACAGGCAGACCAAATTTCAGCACCATATTGGCAATCACGGGCTCATAAGAGGAATTTTCGGAAAACACAATCCTGACACAGTTTTTCGTCTCAAGGCTCTCTACAAGCTCATAGTTTTCCCCGTGATTTCGAAGAACCAGCTCCTTTGCCTCATTAGACTGCGGGTGGCTGAACACATCTATCACATTTCCGTGCTCCACCAGCTCCCCATTTCCGATAATGCCAACACGCGTACAAATCTCACGCACTACTGCCATCTCATGTGTAATAATCACAATCGTAATCCCGTACTTCTGATTAATCTCCTTTAACAGCGCAAGAATAGACTTTGTCGTCTGCGGGTCAAGCGCACTTGTCGCCTCATCGCAGAGCAGGATCTTCGGGTTCGTGGCAAGCGCACGCGCAATCGCCACCCTCTGCTTCTGCCCGCCGGAAAGCTGTATCGGATATGCCTTCGCCTTATCGGTCAGTCCCACAATCTCCAGCAGTTCGCTGGCACGCGCACGCGCCTTGTCCTTTGGCATTCCTGCTATCTTTAACGGAAAGCAGATATTGTCCGTCACATTTTTCTGCATCAGAAGATTAAAATGCTGAAAAATCATGCCGATACCGCGCCGCTCTTCTTTCAGCTCCTTTTCGGAAAGCTTGGACAAATCCCTGCCGTCCACCATAACCGTTCCTGATGTTGGTCTTTCCAAAAAGTTCAGCGTCCTGACAAGCGTACTTTTTCCTGCACCGCTCATTCCGATAATGCCGAATATATCTCCTTTTTCAATTGTCAGGCTCACATTTTTTAACGCCTGTACTGTTCCGTCCTTCGTATTGTATATTTTCGATACGTTATCCAAACTAATCACATTGCTTCCTCCCCGTCCGTACTGCCTGTAATTTTCCATATAAATCCCATACAGGAATTATATTGATTATATAGAGGTTTCCATGTCTTGGCAAGTCTTTTCTCCCAAAAAGCGGATCAGGATACGGCGCAAATCCTCGATTGCAATCGGCTTGGAAAGGAAATCATCAAATCCCTCGCCAATCATTTCCTCTTTTACCCCCGTCACCGCGTTCGCTGTCAGAAGCACCACCGGAACCTTTTCAATCCCTCCTGCAAGCGCCCTGATTCGCTTCATCGTCTCAAGCCCGTCCATTTCAGGCATCATATAATCCATAAAAATAATATCCGGTTCTTCGCCGTTTTCCAAAAGCTCCAGACACTTTATTCCAGACTCTGCTGTCTGTGTCGTCATTCCCATAAGCTCCATAATGCCCGATGCCACGTCCAAATTCAGCTCGTTGTCATCCACAATCAAAACACGTCCGCTGTTAATCTGGACCTCCTGCGGCATTTCCTGCACAGGTCCCTGCGCCGTCTGCCCCCCGCTGTCGTCGTCCGTCCCTGCCTTATCCGTGTTTGCATGTCCGCCGTCCGTCTCCCCATCATTATTATGCGCACTGTCACTGTCCGGACCGTAAGATTCCCCGCCCCACACGGGCATATCGTCCGCCGCATCCTCCTGCGTCCCAAAATCCAGCTCCTGCCAAATATCCACAACAAACCGCGTTCCTTTGCCGATTTCGCTCTCGTAATAAATCGTACCGTCCATCATATCGACAAAGCTTTTTACAATTGAAAGTCCCAACCCCGAACCCTGCACATGGTAGTTGTTTTTCCGGTCAATCCGCTCAAACTTCGCAAACACTGTATCGCTCTGCGCTTCGCTCATCCCAATACCCGTGTCCTCGACCTCAATGCAAATATATGCCTTCCTGTCAACAATCTCCTTCAAATGCACCCGCAGGCTGACACTGCCCTGCGGCGTATATTTAATACTGTTTGAAATCAGATTTAAAATAATCTCCTGAACCTTTACCTTATCGTCATAAAACCGCGCCGGAAGCGCACTGTCAATCTGTACCAAAAAAGCAAGCCCTGCATACCCCGCCGGAATTTCCACCATATGCCGGATTTCGTCAATCATTTCACGGAAGCTGTACTTTACCCTGACCAGCCTCATTTTGCCGCTTTCTATCTTAGTAATATCAATCAGTTCGTTAATAATATGCAATAAAATATCCGAAGATTTCTTGATTTTACGCAGATACCCGTTCACAATCCGTGTATCGCGGTTTTTCAGCGCAAGCTCCGCGTAACCCACAATCGAGTTCATCGGCGTACGGATTTCGTGTGAAATATTTGCAAGAAAATCCGTCTTTGCCTGATTGGCATTTTCCGCCTCCTCCTTTAACCGGATCATTTCGCTCGTATACTCGTCGATAAACGTCATGTCAAAAATCCACACCACATACCCTTGTATTTCATCACTGTCCGCGCTCTGCATCAGGTTTGACAGGCGAAACTCATAATGCCTGCCGTCAATCTCGTACACATGTTCTCTAACTCTGGCAAACTGCTCCAAATCAAAGCTCCCGTTCGTCTCCATAATACGCTTAATCAAGGTCTCCGCCGCCTGATTTTGATACAGTATTGTGGTCTTTGTATTATCCACAACCGCAATGCCATGCTGCGTATCCTCAATAATCCGCTCCTGTGCAAGCTCTAACGTGTCCAAAAGACCGTAACGGCGCACCGCAAACAAAAAGCAGACCTCTGTCATGGTAATTCCAAACGTGGCAGGGTCAAAATAAGTCGGTTGAAGCAGCAGAAATGCAAACGCTACCACCAGAGGGCTTGCCACCGCCATAAAGACTGCCGTCATACGAAGCTTTGCAATCCGCTCACTACGCGTCAGCTCATGAATTGCAATTACCAAATACATCCCCGAACCCACAAACACAAGCGCCATCCACAGATAGTAAAACAGTCCGTGCCCTAAGAGCATTGCCGCCCTGCCGTTTGGACGGATTTCACATGCAATCGCGGTATAAAACAAACGATGGCGCTCGCACGACATCACTGTGACAAGCACCGCCGTATTTGCCACTGCCAAAAACTGCACCAATCCCTTTGGCAGCTTTACACTGCCGTAGCTGCTCACAAAAAGCAGCGCAGCAGTCACAATATAGCACTTTCCGATATACGCCACCTTAATCGCGGACATCGCCGCCTCCGGAGAAACGGCAAAAACCTCCATCACATTGCCAAACGTCGTTGTAAATCCCAAGATGCAGGTAATCAGCAGCTTTTGCTGAATGCGTGAAGGTTTTGCCCGAATTACGCTGACACAGCAAAGCAGACTGATAAGCATACCGGCCACTTCAAATACTCTGTAAAATGTTTCCATACCCTATGATTCCTTTTGTTCCATTTTTATCTGTGCAAAGGCTTCCCGCGCCGTCTGCACGTCTGCCGCATAGAGCCGAAGCGCCGCCTGCAGCGCAATATCGGAGGCCTGCGCGATAACCGTCCTGTCAAAGCCGTCCGCCTCGATTGTATGCACATATTCCAGTTTCGGCTTGTTTGCCGCCTTATATTCCGCGGCAACGCGTTTCACATACTCTGCTGCCGCCTTGTTTAGCTGCCGGAAATATCCAATCACCTCATCGTAATCGTTCCTTTGCTCCAAAAAGCAATGACCGTACTCTGCCATTTCGAGATTTGCAGTTGAGACCGCCTGTAAACAAAGCTTGCATTCTCCCGTAATATCCGACGCTTCCATAATGACATCCGGACGCTTTTTCAAATACTGCGCAAAATACTCCTTTGCCCCTGCCGCGTCCCGCTCCGCAAAAAAGCGCCGCATCTGCGTGATAATCTCATTGGTCTCCTTCTTCTCCCCGATAATCGCAACCCTGCACTCATAGGAACGAAGCCCCTTCGCCGTCACCCACACATACAGTAAAAATTCCGAAATAAAGCCAAAAACCCGCTTGTGGTAATCATCCGCAAACGTCAAATCAATACGCTTTTGCAGCGCAAAAAAAATGTCAAACAGCCACGCACAGTATTCATCATAAAGGTCTTTTTTTGCGACCATCATATTCCCAAAATAGGTCTTATTCTGATTTACCAAACTGACATACGTGTCATAAAACTGCGGGTGACGCTCCTTGATAATCTTTCCCGCCTCGTCAAGCATTTCAACATTATGGTGAGCCCCGAACCCGTAACGGTATGAGTTCGGCAATTCTAACTGTTTTGTCGTAACAATATCGTATTGGCTTAATATCTTTTCATATTCCTTTTCCGTAAACGCATAACCATTTTCATCTGTCAGAAAACGTCTGTAATGGCATACCCCGACGTAATCCGCCTCATGATAATTCTTCCACACCCAGTAAACACCGGAAAGTTCCGCGTAGTAACAGTTTAAATCGGAAATATTGTCTCCCGTGTCGTCCCCCATATATCCAAAATCCTTCTGCGCCTTCGCGTGTCCCACGTGAAGCGGTATATACATCGAATCTTTTGGCACATCAAATTCCTTATGCGTCATTGCAAAAATTTTTACCATCAATCTCTCCCATTTCTATAGAGTCTGCAAGTTTGGTACAAACTTGCCTTGTGAAAAATTTATTTTTCACAATAAAATCCCCCTTACATATAGAATACAACTTTTTGCTCTATACATAAAGGGGAAATATTGATTTTGTTATTCTTTAATCTTGTCAAGCTTGGTAAGATTAACGCCAAATACAGTAAGGATTACCTTTAATTCAATATATCTGTCTTTCATCAGTTAATATGTTACTGATTCCTTATCAACCGTCAGCATATAATTTTGCAGTCTTGAAAACTCTTCAACAGAAACCTTCAGCATTTCTTTTTCTGCCATGTAATCACCTGTCTTTCACTTAATCCGTACTGAATGTTACATTTTTCACAGCTTCTCAATATTTATCGCACAAACCTTATATTCCGGTATCCGCGCATATTTATCAAGTGCCGCATTCGTCAGCACGTTCGCATTTCCGTCAGGGAAGTGGAACGGCATCCATGTTTCTCTTGGCGAAACCTTATCGCCAATTCTCGCCGTCGAAACGATTGCCCCACGCCTTGAGCTGACCCTTACCTTCTCGCCGTTCTTAATACCTAACCGTATCGCGTCTTCCGTATTCATTTCAATAAACGAATGTCCTTCGCGCTCCATCAATCCGGGTGTTTTTCCAGTCATCGCCCTTGTATTGTAGTGGTAAAGCACGCGCCCCGTCATCAGGATAAACGGATAATCCTCATCCGGCAGCTCGGCGCTTGGTGTATACTGTGCCGGATAAAACCAGCCCAAGCCTCTTGAAAACTGTCCGACATGCAAAATCGGTGTGCCCGGATGCTTCTTGTCGGGACACGGCCACTGGATACTCTCGCCGCGGTCAAGTCTTCTGTGGCTAATACCTCCAAAGATGGGCGTTACCGAAGCAATTTCATCCATAATCTCTTCTGAAGTAAGCTGTGGCTGCGGATACCCCATACGGTTCATCAAGTCGATAAAAATATCCGTGTCAAGACGCATCTCGCCGTCAAGCTGCACTGCCTTTCTCACCCTCTGCACACGGCGCTCTGTGTTGCTGAATGTTCCTTCCTTCTCCGCATAGCTCGTACCCGGAAGCACCACGTCCGCATACTGCGCTGTCTCTGTCATGAACAAATCCGAAAGCACAAGGAAGTCAAGACTCTTCAATGCCTTTTTAATATGATTTTGGTCAGCGTCCGTCACAATCGGATCCTCCCCGAAAATAAACAGTCCGCGGATTTCTTTTCTGATTGCCGCAGGGAACACATCCGTTGCATGCATACCGGGCTTCGTGTTGAGCTTCACGCCCCATGCCTTCTCGAACTTCGCGATAACTTCCGGATTGGTCACTTTCTGATATCCCGGGAAATCACCAGGCATTGCGCCCATATCGCACGCGCCCTGCACATTGTTCTGTCCTCTAAGCGGATTCACTCCGCAACCCGATTTGCCAAGCTTTCCGACAAGCATTGCCATGTTTGACATGGACATAACACCCTCTGTTCCTGTCGAGTGCTCCGTAACGCCAAGGCAATAGATAATCGGCGCTTTCTTAGCCTTCGCATACATCAGCGCTGCCTCCCTCAAATGATCAGGGTCAATATGACAGATTTCCGCTACCCTTTCCGGCGTATATTCCTTGACAATTTCTTTAAGCTCCTCAAATCCCTCTGTTCTTGTCCTGATAAATTCTTCGTCTGCAAGCCCTTCGTTGATAATCACATTCATCATACCGTTTGCAAACGCAACGTTTGTGCCAGGCTTTAATTTCAAATGTACATCCGCAACTTTGGAAAGTCCAATGTCTCTTGGGTCTACCACAATCAGCCTTGTTCCCCGCTCCACTGCCTGCCGGATTTGCATACCGATTACCGGATGCGCTTCCTCGGGGTTAGAGCCGACTAACATAATTGCGTCCACATCATTCGTAATATCCGAAATCGGATTGGTCATCGCGCCTGAACCGAGTGTCATCGCAAGTCCCGCAACCGTAGCGGAATGACATACACGCGCACAGTTATCCACATTGTTGGTTCCAAATGCACAGCGCACCATCTTCTGCAGCATGTAGCAGTCCTCATTCGGAGAACGCGAGCACGCAAAGCCAGCCAATGCATCGGGACCGTACTGCTTTTTAATCTCATTAAATTTTGACGCGATTAAATCAAGCGCTTCATCCCACGTCGCACGCTCAAACTCACCCGTCTCTTTATTTTTAATCAGCGGATATTTTAACCGCTCAGGAGAATGTACAAAATTAAACGAACCGAACCGTCCCTTGACACAGAGCAGGTTCTTGTTTGACGGACCGTTCGCAGGTTTTACGTCAACAATCTTGTTATCCTTTACAATCAGATAATACTGACAGCCTGTCGCACAGTGCGGACAAGTCGTAAGGACCTGTTTTACCACGCCTGCCTGATAGTTTTTCCTGTTCTTTGCAACAAGCGCTCCGGTAGGACACGCATTTGCGCAGTTTCCGCAGGACTCGCAGGTGCTCTCTTTCCAATCCGGTCCAAACGGTGCGTCAATCAATGTCCTTGTACCAATTTTTTCATTGTGCAGCGTGCCGTTTCCCGTAACCTTATTGCAGGTGCTCACACAGCGCTGGCAGTTAATGCAAAGCTCAGGATAGTATGTAAGAAACGGATTTTCCTTTTTCACTTCATATCTTGCAAAGCTTCCTTTGTAGCAGGATTCCTCAATGTCATACTCATTGGAAAGCTCCCTGAGCTCACATTCTCCCGACTTGCTGCACGAAAAACACCGCACGTCATGGTTTGCAAGAATCATATTTAAAACCTGTTTCCTGCTCTTAATTACGCGCTCGGAATTGGTCGTCACAACCATGCCGTCCTGAACCTTCGTCGTACAGGAGGTCACAAGGTGGTCCCTGCCCTCCACTTCCACAACGCACATTTTGCACGCGCCGATTTCATTCACGTCTTTTAAATAGCAAAGTGTGGGAATTTTAATACCGGCTTCCTTCGCCGCCTCCAAAACCGTCTGATTTTCCGCAACCGAAAGCTCGATACCGTCTATTGTAATCTTAACCATCATAATCCTCCATTCTTAAACAGCCTGCAAATTTATGCCCTAAGCATAAATTTACCGTGTGAAATTTTAATTTCACACTATACTCTGCCTCCTTCCACGACGCCACATCCAAAGTGGTCGCAGCGCAAACACTTATGACACTCCTGCATTGCCTCATCATAGGACATACCGTTCTCCACGGGTTCAAAGTTGTGCTTTCTCTCCCGCGCCGAGCGGTCCGTCAGATGAACACGCCCATAGTGCGTTCTGTCATTTTCACGCGGTTCGGGAATGCGGATATCCTCAAGATACTTATGATGATACCCAAGATATTCGTCAATATTGAGTGCGGCAATCTTTCCGGCTCCAATCGCCTTAATTACCGTAGCAGGTCCAAACACACAGTCGCCGCCCGCAAATACTTTTTCATATCCTTTTATTCTTGTATCCTGCAGCGTTTCAAACGTTTTTCTCTTCGGATTCACGCCGTACTTTTCAAACGGCTGCGATACAATATCCTGCCCAATTGCCATTAAGACAATCTCACACGGCACTTCAATTTCCTCTTTATTTGCCACCGTAACGCCGGGTTTTCCCTGTCTGTCATACTTGCTGATAATCTGCGGCTGACATACAAAGCCCTTCACGTTTCCGTTCTCGTCCGGCGTAATCCGCACGGGAGCGTTCAGTGTCAGAAGCTCCACGCCCTCCTCGATTGCACCTTGGATTTCTGACGGAAGCGCTGTCATATCAATCTGTCTTCTTCGATAGATAACCGTCACTTCTTTTGCATTGCAGCGGATTGCCGAACGTGCACAGTCCATCGCCACGTTTCCGCCGCCGACTACCACGACGCGTTTTCCCGTATAATCCGGAATATTTCCACGTCCGATTTCCCCAAGCATGTCTACTGCGGAGTAGACGCCATTGCTATTTACGCCGTCTACCTTCACGCTTTTTCCAACCTGTGCGCCGATTGCTATGTAAACTGCATGATACTCTTCCAAAAGCTGTTCCATCGAAACATCTGTTCCAACGGCAACGTTATATTTCACCTCAATATTTCCGGTCGCCAAAATCCCGTTGATATCCTCGTCAAGCCTGTCCTTTGGCAGTCGGTAATTGGGAATGCCGTAACGAAGCATGCCGCCCAAGGCCTCGCGCTCCTCGTACACGACAACCTTATGCCCCATCAGGGAAAGGAAGTAAGCTGTCGTCAGTCCCGACGGTCCGCCGCCGACAATTGCGACCCTTTTACCTGTGGTAACATTGCACTCCGGGACTTTTACCTTATCCACCGCAATCTGGTCAACCGCAAATTTTTTCAACCCACGGATATTGATAGGGCTGTCCAGCAAATCGCGCCTGCACTTCTCCTCGCACGGGTGCTCGCAGATAAATGCGCATGCTGTCGGGAACGGATTGTCCCTTCGGATTAAATTAATTGCGTCAGCATAACGCTCCTCGCCGATTAACGCGATGTAGCCCGGAATATCAACGTTTGCGGGACAATATGAAATGCATGGCACCTTCTGTCCGATATCCTCCTTACAGCGGTGGTCCCTGATATGGCTCATGTACTCGTCGTGGAACAGCTCCACGCTTTGGAGCACAATATTTGCCGCCTCATAGCCGATTGCACAGTCTGCTGTATCCTGTATCATTTTTGCAAGCTCTACCATATTATCGAAGGTATCCATGTCCGCCTTTCCGTCAAGGATGGCGCGCATCATGTTTTCCACCTGCTCCAAGCCGTCCCGGCACGGTACGCACTTACCGCAGGTCTGGCTTCTTGAACTCTGCAAAAAAGAAAGCTGAACCGCAATCGGACACACTCCGGGCGGATACGCTTTCACACGCTTAACAAATTTATCTAAGAACTTTGTTGTCTTTTCATTCATTTCGTTTTTGTGTAATACGTTTTTTTTGTACATGAATAACCTCCTATTCTCTACTTAATCACATACCTAAGAAAAGCATACTATATTTGTCGAAATTACACAATATAATTATTTTTTTAACAATGTTTTTGACAGTATTTACCGATTAGACATGCCAAAAACGTTAAAAAATCGTTTTCTTACTGTTTATTTTCCTGAATTTGTGATATGGTAATAACGAAGCAGGAGAATATAATGACAAGATACAAAATGGCTATTCTTGGGAAAGGGCGTGTTTATATGACTTTACCACAGAAAAAGGTGTATACGGAAGAAGATTATTACAATCTGCCTGAAAATATCAGGGCGGAATTGATTGACGGACAGTTTTACAATATGTCCTCTCCCAGCCGAATGCATCAGGAATTATTAGGTGCAATGTACGTTACAATTGCGAATTATATCAAGGCAAAAGACGGTTCTTGCCGCGTTTATCCTGCTCCGTTTGCCGTAAAATTGTTTAATGACAGGACAAATATCGTAGAGCCTGATATATCTGTAATTTGTGACAAGGATAAACTTACCGATAAGGGATGCAGCGGTGCGCCTGATTGGATTATTGAGATTGTATCGCCGTCCAATCCCAGTCATGACTATATCACTAAGCTTAGTATGTACCATGATTCCGGCGTTCGTGAATACTGGATTGTTGATCCGCAGAATAAAAAAATTTATGTTTACAACATGGAAGGGGAAACATTTATGTTAAATGCATATTCCTTTCATGATACTGTCAGGTCAAAGATTTTTGAAGATTTGTTAATCGACTTTTCAAACCTTGATTTCGATGTATAATTATAGAATGATAAAACTGCTGTCAATACTTTCACAACGTATGGCAGCAGTTTTATCATTTTCCAAAAAGATCACTATGCGTCCCTGTACGAGACAAAGTCAGAACCAAAACATCATCATCGATTCGATAGATCAATAGCCAGTCCGGTTGAATATGGCACTCCCTGTGTCCCGCCCACTCCCCTGAAAGACTATGGTCTTTATTCTTTGGGGGTAGCGTTTCTCCCCGAGACAATGTCCTTATAATATCATCCAGCAGTTCGATATCAAGACGACGCTTCATCGCTAACTTATAATCTTTTTTAAATTGTGCCGTCCAAACAATGTCACGCTTCATCGCTTCAACTCCCAAAGTGCTTCTTCCACATCGGAATAATGCTTCACATTTGGATCATGCGCGATACGTTCTGCCTCCAGCATAGCGGAAATGGTTTCTTTATTAGGCTTATCCAATCTTACTTCAAAAGGAAATCCACCTGCCCGCAGAGACTGGCGTAAAAATACATTAATCGCAGTAGTTAGATTCATACCCAATTCATTATAAAGCGCTTCGCATTGTTTTTTTATATCACTGTCCATGCGAACGCTAAAATTTGTTGTATTTGCCATAATATCAGTCCTTTCGCATTTCTTTATACTTATAGTATATGCGATTTGCAATGCAAAATCAATGCGTTAGACGAAAAAATACATTTTCTGTTCATATATATGTTTGGTATGAATTATTTCGATTTCACTTGAAATTCTGATGTTCAAAATATAATGTAAATTTTAGTCCTTCTAATCTTTCGTAATCTTCTGATCAATCCCCACCATCAAAATCGGACTGTCATTTTCGTAATAATCCTCCGTTTCCTCAGACAGAATTGTTTCCACATACAGCGCATCGCCGCTCTTCGTAACCCATTCCACCTGCTGGTACCCCGAATGCCCATATACAGAGTAAATGCCGTCACCGTTCTCTGCTGCATACAGGGACACCATGCCAAAAAATTTACCAACCTCAGCAAGCATCCCATTCCCGTCCACCATATACACGGAATTTGTCCAATCCGCATCGCAGGTTCCCCATGACACAATCAGCTCCACAGTACCATCACAATCCATATCATACAGTGCATATTCACAGTCGCTTCCATATGTATCGGCAACCTGAATACGCAGACTTTCATACAAATCAAGAATATTCAGGGCTGGCTGATACGTTCCCGTAAATGCCACACTTCCCGTTTCGCCAAACTGCTTGACCGCAATCCCACCCTGTTTTGTGGAAGAAACCATCAAAGCAACGCTTCCAATCTTCTTCTCCTCATCAAATTCGCTGAGCAGCACATCCCCCGTAAACTGCACACTTCCATCACTGTTTATGGAAACAGCCGACGCGTCAATTACCGCAGATGCCACACTGTTCCAACACTCCCCCGACAAATGCAGCATACCGCCCACATCATAAGTAAGCGTAACCTCCGCACCACTTGCATCTTCATTACTTCCACTATTCCATGAATAAGTTCCTTCCCCCAATGAAGCCACAGATATATCCATATCATCCACATACCCCCACAATATCAGCTCCGTCAGGCAGGTATCATCATATTTTGCACCTTTTTGCGCCTCTAAAATCATAACCGACAGGTATTGTGTCTCCACAGGTTCGTCAAAAGTAAAACGGTCACTATACAAATCATCTTCAATCTCTTGATACTTCCGGTCTGCAAACTCCGTTTCAAAACGCCCCTCCTCAGTTTCCAGTTCCACGCGTTTTATTTTTCCATTGTTATTATAGACCGTCTCATTTTTCAAATAACCGTTTAAAAATGCGACTTCCGTCAGATAAACAGGTTGTGTAAATTCAATCACAAGCGCTTCTCCCGTTCCCGTGCCATCTGCCCCCTCACACCAACAGGTTTCCCGATTTCCGTCAAAAACAAATTCCGCCTGATATGTTTTTGTAGAATCTGTCAACTCCGACGAGGCTTGAATACTACGTATGTAACTGGAATCCAACTGTATCGTCTTTGGCGTTTTCTGTTCCTCGTTTTGTGCATTTTCCTCCACATTTTCCACTACACACGTTTGGGAAGTCTCCTCCAATGCAGGCTGTGTCTCCTGCGTCCTTTCAACCGATGACATACTCTCCTGCTGCGACTGTACCTTCTGTACTTCGGCGCCTGTAATCTCCTCCTCCTGACCGCCTAGTCCCTGCCTCATAAAATAAAACCTGATAAAAACCACCGAAAAAGCAATCACTAACACAATTATGGAAACCACGGCAATCACAATACCTTTTCGTTGTGTTCCGCCTTTTGTTTTAGCTGTTTTTGGGGATGACTGTGACCGCAATTGTGATTGGACATTCTGCGATGCGGCATTTGGTATCTCCGTTTTCACTGGCTTCAGTTTGCTTTTTGTGCCGCATTTCATACAAAACATAGCGTTATCCTGCAGTGGTGCCCCACACTCGGCGCAAAACCGTTTCATGGTACTTTCCGCAGCAGATTCCGCCTGCATACCTTTCAAATCATTCCCGCAATAAGGGCACTTTTCCAGCGTATCCGACATTTCTTTTCCACAGTTTGAACAAATCATGATGCTTCTCCTTTTTCATTCTCACAATCTTCTTTTCCGCCTTCTTAAAACAAAGTTTTCATATCAATTACAGTGCCTATCGCCACAAGAATCCAGCCCAGCGATGCCTCAATCGACGCAAGGATTTCCGTTGCCTCAATAATTCCCCGGTAAATATAAGTATACGAATCCGCTCCAAACACCGCATCCGGAAGTGTTGAGCCGGACGTTAGGACATAGAATAAACCGATTATAATAAACCCGCTTCCAATCAACAGCCTGACAAGTTTTGCCTTTTCAATCCCAATCTCCACTCTTTCCGTTTTTTTGCCAGATGCCGCTATTTTTCCAACCTCTTCTCCTCTCACAGCTTCTTTTTTGACAGCATCTGCTGCCGTATTTTCCTCATTCACATTTTCCATGCGTGTACCACAGTAAACACAAAACTTTGCATCCTGCTCTAACGATGCGCCACATTTTGGACAATTCATCACGCTACCTCCTCTGTTAAATCATCATTTTCATCAAAACACCCCTTTTGGCTTTCACTTTTTCATTGCCATTTTCACCAAAGCATTCCGCGGCTGCCGGTTTCTTAATTCAACAGCATTTTTAAATATTGAAACAATGGTATCTGTTTTGATAGGTAAATTATAGCAAAGCGTATGGACACACATCTGTCTATCTTGAATAAAAGAAGAAAAAAAATGTAAAACCTCATAATTGAATAAGATCTTACACTTTTTTTTGTATGTTACTATTTAATTGGTAATCGTTCAAACCTAGCCTTCCCGCAATATATCTCTCGAAGCATTATAGATTTCACCGATAGGCGCGGCTTTCCCGTTCCTCACATCATTTTCCGCTCCGGCAGGCATTCCTAAAAGTTCAATTCTGGTTCCCATCTTTTTATTTTCCTCATATAAAGTCATCAGTCAGTAATTGCTTTCCATAAAAAACCTAATACTGCTGCACCACCTGCCATACATACAAGCGGAACTGTCTCTATATGAAACAATTGCTCCAGCCACTGCCTCAATTCCTATAAAATTTAATGATACACTTTCATCATCACGTCTAAGTCACATATCACTAACATCTCCCCTAATTTCTTTGCTGTTGTATAGTACATAATCTTTTATTCTCCTATCAAAATTTATTTTCGTTTCTCTCTTCTATAAAACATTTCCTATTAAGCAACTGATGTTAAAGTATTTTTTGCATTCCTAATCATGCTATCTACTTCTGCTTTATTGACAGAGTTTATTTCATTATCACTTTCTGATTTATTTACGAGCTTAACTCGGCACATTGTATAAAGAAGCTGCACCAGCAATACTGCATTCTTTGTCACCCTTTTTTGTTCTGCCGTAAAATGATTCCAGTCTGTCTTATATAGTTTATTTACAGTATAAGATAACTTGCCAAAAGTATCCTTGTATATTCTATTAACTGTTTCAAGCGTATCATAATATTGATCTGCCATTTCCTCCAAATCAGATAAATATACGCAAATAGCATCTATCTTTTTCTCTGCCCGCTTCATTTGTTCATACACTTCATCCGATTTTTCGGAAAGATTTTTTCCCGTAATGTTAAAAATAACTCCTCCCACAAGAAGTCCCACACCAAACGTTGCCGCTCCGAGCATTGTAGTTCCTAATGCAATTCCACCACCACCTGCTGCAAGCGATCCGCCGCCAAGGGCAGCCAATGTCGCATTTGTAGCCGTCGCTCCACTTAAAGATGCAATCGCTGTTCCAGTAGAAGCAGTTCCCAATGCCATAACGGCTGATGTCGTAGCCCCAGCAGCCGCAAATCCTCCTGCTGTTCCTAATGCTGCTCCTCCAAGTCCTCCAATCAAAACGCCTGCTCCAACAGACACCTCCTTCAATTTCTGCGCATCATACTCTGGTAATTTTACTCCTTCCTGTCTATATCCCTCAAAGCGTGGTCTGTTTTGTATCTTTTCTATTGTGTTGCAAAAATCTTCAAAGCTTTTTAAAATGTTTAATTCCAATGTTCCCAAATGATCCATTGATTCGCTTGCTGATTTATTTCTTTTTTCAAGCTTTTCAATATTTTGTTCATGCCGCCATTTGGCAACCTCCATTGTGTCATTTGCTTCTTTCATTTTGACCGCACCAGATATCCCGCTTCCTACTCCCGCAACACCTGCCACTGCTGCGGCAACTCCTAATATAAATGGTAATGGCATACTTTATCCCTCCATATTTTTTAATTTTTTACATATGTCAATATTCAGTTTATAATATTCTTCTAGTGAAATACTATCCTTAAAAAATAATTCATAGC
>DKYC01000012.1:16715-31721 GCA_002492295.1 Lachnospiraceae bacterium UBA7110 | reverse complement strand
TAAAAATCAATAAAATAAGTCTAAAAAGAATCAGTAAAAAATAAAAAAACTGAAAAATGTGTTATACTTTTATTGAAATAAAAAAGAAAACAAAGGTACGGGAGGGACAAAGTGAAGATTGTAGTACGGGCATATGAAGGAAACGATTTGCCAGAAATGATAAAAATATGGAATGACGTTGTGGAGGAAGGAATTGCATTTCCGCAGGAGGAGTTTTTAACGATGCAGACAGGAAAAGCTTTTTTTGACGCGCAGACATACACGGCTGTTGCAATTGATGCGGATACAGGGGGCATCTGCGGACTGTACATACTGCATCCCAATAATATAGGACGGTGCGGTCATATTTGTAATGCAAGCTATGCGGTTGCGCAGGAAAAGAGAGGATTGCATATCGGCGAAAAACTGGTTTCGGACTGTCTGATTCAGGCAAAAAGGCTGGGATTTGGCGTGCTGCAGTTTAATGCAGTCGTAGCGGCAAATGTCCACGCGCGTCATCTTTATGAGCGGCTTGGATTTGTGCAGTTGGGGACGATTCCAAAGGGATTTCGCATGAAAGACGGACATTATGAAGATATTTGTCCTTATTATCACGAACTGTAAGTCGAAATATCCAAAGTTCCTATTTGGACAGGACTTCGCATATTCTGTTAAAAACAGGAATCTGTTACACGAAAGGAAATGAGGACTAAATATGGAGCAAAATCAATTAGGGGAAATCGTTGCGCCGCTGCTGGATTGGTATGGTAAACATAAACGGTGTCTTCCGTGGAGGCGGGACAGGGAGCCGTATCATATATGGATATCGGAAATTATGCTGCAGCAGACGCGGGTGGAGGCGGTGATTCCCTATTATGAGCGTTTCATGGAACGGCTTCCTTGTGTTGCATCGCTTGCCTCCTGCGAGGATGAGGAGCTTTTTAAGCTTTGGGAAGGTTTGGGATATTATTCGCGTGCGCGAAATTTAAAAAAGGCGGCACAGGAAATCTGTACAAAATATCAGGGGACTTTTCCATGCAAATTTGAGGAGATTCTTGACTTGCCGGGAATCGGTGCATATACCGCGGGGGCAATTTCTTCAATCGCTTTTGAGGCGCCAAGAGCAGCGGTAGACGGGAACGTGCTGCGCGTGATTACGAGACTGACTCAGGATTGCAGGGATATCACTGATGCAAAATTCCGCGCGGAGATAACGGAAGCGTTGGAGCGCATTTATCCGCAGGCGGGACGGGGCGATTTCACGCAGAGTCTTATGGAGCTTGGCGCAGTGGTGTGCGTGCCAAACGGAAAGCCAAAGTGTGAGGACTGTCCGCTTGTCTTTTTGTGCGGCGCATATCAAAATAATACGCAGTCGTTATATCCGGTGAAGAAAAAGAAAGCGGCGCGTAAAATAGAGCAAAAGACAATATTCATCATAAAATATCAGGACATGATTGCCATTAGAAAACGGGAAAGCAAGGGTGTTTTGTCGGGAATGTGGGAATTGCCGAATTTGGACGGGGAGCTGACAAAGGCGCAGGTGCTTCAATGGATATCAGAACAACAGTTTGCAGTGGGGGATATTCAAAAATCAGACAATGCGGGAAAGCCGTTCAAACACATTTTTACACATATTGAGTGGCATATGACGTGTTGGCTTGTAACCTGTGAAAGCGTTGCCAAAGAAAACAGCTTTACATGGGTTACTGCAAGGCAGTTGGAGAGCGATATCGCACTTCCGACAGCGTTTAAGAAAGTATTTGAGAAAACAAATAGATAGAAAGGTGGGAGTGTATTGGCTTCAACAAAAGAATATTTAAACTTTATTTTAGACCAATTGTCTGAATTGGAGGAAATCACGTATTACGCGATGATGGGAGGGTTCATTCTTTATTATCACGGTAAAATCGTAGGCGGCATTTACGACAACCGGCTGCTTGTAAAGCCTGTTTCGGCTGCGAAGGAGTTTATGCCGGATGCGCCGTTTGCGCTGCCATATGAGGGCGCAAAGGAAATGCTGCTGGTGGAGAAGCTGGATGACAAACAGTTTTTGGCGCAATTGTTTGAAAGGATGTATCCGGAGCTGCCCGCGCCAAAGCCGAAAAAACCGAAAAAGCCAAAAAAAGAGAAAAAGCAGGTAGATTAAAATGGAATACATCAAAGCAACAGGCAAAGACAGCGAGCAGATTTATAAAATCGTGCAGGACACGGTTCGGACAGTGTACCCGAAGTATTATCCGAAGGAAGTGGTTGATTTTTTCTGCGCCCTTCATAACAGGGAAAATATTGCAAAGGATATTGCAAGCCAAAATGCAGGCATCCTGTCAGACAATCATCAAATCGTCGGAACGGGATGCCATGACGGCAATCATATCACAAGAGTTTATGTCTTGCCTGAATTTCAGGGAAAAGGATATGGAAGCTACATCATGCAGTGCCTGGAAAATGAAATTAAAAAAAGATATGCCACGGCACTGCTAGATGCCTCCCTGCCTGCAAGCTGCCTATATGAGCACAGAGGCTACCGCACCCAAAAACATGAACGATACCCCGTCGAAAACGGTGTCATTTTAGTATATGAAGTGATGGAAAAACAGCTATGATAAGACAGGCGGTGGGAACTGCCGCCAACCTTACGCTTGTGTCACCAACGGCAGACAAATCGTAAATGCTGTCCCTTCTCCTGCCTTAGAAACCACGTCAATTTTTCCCGAATGTTCCAAAACAATTGTCCGCGTAATTGCAAGTCCTAATCCTTGTCCGCCCTTATCGGTGCGCGTCGTGTAAGACTGCTTAAAAATATGGGGTAAATCCGCCTCGGCAATCCCGCACCCCGTATCTGAAATGCAGATATAAGCAAATGCTTCGTCCGCAGTCAAAGAAAGCGTAATCGCTCCGTCGGGCGGCGTAAAGTCGGCGGCATTGTACAGCAGGTTTTCGAGCGCACGGAAAAGCCGCTCGGAATTTCCAATGATATGGCAGGGAGCTGGCGTAATTTCTGCAAGAAAGTCCGGCCCGTAAAGCTCGACAATCGGTTGGCAGTTATGGTAAAAATCCGAAAGGAACGTATTTAGCAGCATCGGCTCCATTTGCGGCGGCGCACCCGTCAATGCCGCGATTTCCTGAATGGATTTAAGCCGTTCGGATAAAAGAGCGCACTGCTCTTCGATATGCAGCATTCGTTTGCGCACGTCGGAATCGAGCATAATGTCGTTTCGGCGTATAATCTGTGCCATATTCGAGAGTGATGTCAGCGGGGATTTCATATCATGTCCCAACTCGGCAATTAACTGACCGCGTTCCGCCAAAAGCTCTTGCAAATGCCGCGTTTTCTCCTGTACCTCATCTTGCAGGTGCAGGCGGAGCGTTCGGTTTTCCTCCGCCATTTCGCGGCTGCGCTGTACCATCAAAACGGCAAATGCGAGAACCATGCCAAAAGCGCCGTATTCTTCGGGATATGCGCCGATAAACGGTTCATAGGTTCCAATTGTCCAAACGCCGTAAAACAGGCATAATCCGTTCGCGGTCGCGGCTGCGAGAGCGGTTTTGACGTGTGCAAGCCCCATGAAACAGCCATAAACTGTCAGGCTGATGAGAACGCCCGCCATGATGATTTTGTACCACGAAATCAATGTTCCATACCATAGTAACACAGTAGGAATTACGGGAAGGACAAAGAGAGGAACAACAAAGACAATGCCGCAGGCGCTTAGGGAAATTGTACGCAGAACAGATTTTAAGCGTTTGAAGCCATAGGGCATAAACAGGAGAAAGGCAATCTGTAGGGAACAGAAAATGCCAAGCATAGCCGAAGTATCTTCGAGCGCATAAAGCGGACGCACAAGCGGTACGCCAAACATCCGGAAAAAGGGATAGCAAATCCGCAGTGCGAAGGAAAGGCTTAATATACCAAAATAAAATGCAGCGGTGCGAGAGCCGCTTTCCTTATGCCCCCAAAGGACGATACAAAACAGGGAGAGGGTAAGCGACGGGAAAAACAGCAGTCCGTAGAAGAGCATACGGGCGGCAATCAGCCGGCTCATGCTGTCCGTATCTCCGATTACAGGCGCATACCAAATGCCGCCGTAGTAGTGGGAGTAATTGGCGGTTTGGATAATCAGCTCTGCAGTACCGTTCAGGGAGAAGGAGTAGGCTGCATCTTTGATTAGAGGAGAATACTGCTGTGGGGACACGCTGCCCGAGCCGCCTAAAAAGCGTCCGTCAACAAAAACGCGCGTGGCACAAAGCGGTTCCTGGAGATAGAGCGTTACGCTTCCGCTGCCTTGCAAATGCAGGCGCCATGTTGCGGTTCCGTAGGGGTTTTTGTCCGCATGGAAAAGGGCGAGGCTGGGATACTCGCCTGCCCATGTAGTGACAAAAGGCGGTGTTTCAGAGGAAAAATCGCCGGGAGAGAGCAAAACGTCGGGGTAAAGCTCCCAGCCGTCTACAAGCGCACAATATCCATTTTCAGGAATAAGACAAAGTTGGTCTTGTGTAAGCGGCGCCTTTGTTATATATTTATTATCATAACGGGTAACTGCCAAGAGCCCGATTAGGGTGAATACAATTGTACAGACAATGACCAAAGCAGCCCGAACAACAGATTTTGTAAAAATACGATGTTTCATGAAAACACTCCCTTCGCATAAAAAGGACTGATAATATGAATAAGAAAAAATGGCTTTGTGTGCTTTTGGTTTGTTCCGTCGTGACTTCCATGTGTCGGTTTATGCCTGCTGCGGCAGCGGAAACTGTATGGTCCGAATCGGAAGCCGCAATGGAACCGGTGATGGAACCGGAGCAAAGCACGGGGCCGGAACAGACAACACAACCGGAACTCTTGCCGGAACAAAGCACGGAGCCGGAACCGGCAACAGAATCGGAACCTTTGCCGGAACAAAGCGCAGAACCGGAACCGGTGATGGAACCGGAGCAAAGCGCAGAACCGGAAACTCTTTATACGGATACCGCTGCGGATTTGGTATCCACGGGCGCGGAGCTGACAAACTGGCTGGAAACCCATAAAAACACGGGCGGCACAGTAAGGCTGACAGACAATATTGTATTGGACGGTTATTATGTTTTCTGCCCCGATACAGTCAATATGCCTGCTCTTTTTGTTGACGCGGATTGTTATACCATCACTGTTAAGGAAGAAGTCACCTTTATGAGTGACGCGCATCTGACCTTTTACGGACAGGCACAGGAAAAAGGCATTTTCCAGGTCGCAAAGGGAGGACTGCTTTTCCTCGAGGGTATTGCCGTGGAGGGCGGGCAAAACGCATTGTGGCAGGAAGAGGGCGCAGGCATGGTTGTAAAAAACTGTCGTGTGTCAGGAGATGTTCATTACGCGGAAATGCCGTTTGTGATTACCGCAAGGGCGGATTGTGTCCTTGTGGAAAAGGGGCAGACCGCAGGTGATGTCCTTCCGGCACAAATCAAATGCTCCGTTAACCGACAGGGAGAAGTACGCTACAACGAACTCCTTCCGGTGTCGTGGAATCTAGAAGAGGGCAAAACACAGCAGAAGAAGCGGCTGCGTTTTGAGGCACAGGGCGCATTTTTGACTGCGGCATCGAAGGAAACGCTGACCTGCACCGTCGCGTATCATGATTATCTGCTGACCTTTTTGGATGTCATTGCAACGCAAACCCCAATTCAGTATCTGTTTCGGGGAGAATATACAAAACCTGCCGATAAGTTGCCGATTCAAGTTGCAGCCGAATATTCTTTCGACGGAAAAATCTGGATTACATACGATGAAACAACGGTATCGGATGAATTCGAGGCGTTTTTTATCGGTTTTGAGGCAAAACAGTGGGATACTGCGAAAAATCCTTATGTTTACATCCGTTTGCGTTGGAATGACAATGGCAAAAACCGGTTTTCCAATGTGCTGCGTTATGCTGCCCAAAATATGTCGTATGCCGAGGATCAGGGCGGCAGCCGCGGCGGCGGAACATCAGTCGTAAATCCGCCCGGCGAGCCGCAGAAAAATACGGAAGCGAAACCGTCAACCGAGACGAAACCCAATACGGATAGGTCAAGCTCTGCCCAACCAAAGATACCGGCAGATATACAGCATACGGAAGCTGTCCAAATGACAGAGGCAGCAGAAACTGAGCAGTTATCGCAAACCGGGCAGCCTTCACCGACGGCGGCTGATGAAGCTTCAGTTCTTAAAGTTACTAATAACACAACAGAAACGATTGCAGAACCCTTTTCCGAAGAACCGTCTTTGGCGGAATCAATGCAGGAAACCGTTCCCGCAGTTGCGCTGATAACCGAAACGGGCGGTCACACTCCGTCCCAAATGCAGTCGTCCCCAACCGCATCTAATGTTTCACTTGGCAGAACTGCCGCCATTGGTGCAGGATTTGCAGTGTTGTCTGCCGTATTTGCAGCAGTGGGATACTGTCTGTACGCGGCAAAAAAGCGTGCGGCTAAATAATCGTTTCACGGTCGGGCAAGAACAGGTACCCTTTGTAGCGTTTTGTCTGGATATAATCATGGCCGGGGCAGATATCGAACAGCTTTTTGCGGATACGTGCCATGATAACCTGCAATGATTTCTGCCCTTTGTTGATTGGCGCTTTCCACACCGCATCGTATATTTGGTCGGGCGTATAAATCTTACCCGGGTGCTTTGCGAGAAAATAGAGTACGTCAAACTCGTAGGAGGAAAAATCAACGGAGCGTGTTTCATAGCTTGCACTGCACGAGGCAGGATTAAGCGTGAGCAAACCGTAGGTCAGCACCTTTGGCGGCTCGGCTATCCTTCTTGAACGAATGCGTGCCTGTACACGCAACTCCAGCTCCCTTAGGCTGTAAGGCTTACACACATAGTCGTCGCCGCCGACAGACAGCCCGCGCACACGGCTTTCCTCTTCTGTATACCCCGAGAGAAATACAATCGGGATTCCGGTTTTTGAGCGGATTTTTTCACACAGCGCAAACCCGCTCATATCCGGCAGATCCACATCCAAAATAACGCAGTCAAGTGCATTGGATAAAATAACTTCTTCCGCTTCCTGTGCCGTTTCGGCGCAGACAACCTCATATCCGGCAGCGCGGAAATACGCCTGGTTATCTTCTAATATCATTGCGTCATCATCTACCAGTAAAATTTTGTCCATATTGAAATCCTCATTTTTTATGCTGTCAGGAAATTGTGTTCTCTTAATGCGTTCGCCGCCGAGCGACGCTATTTTTATTAAGTATAGCATAATTATGCATAAATTAATTCTTTTTTACACTTTGAAGATTAACGTCAGGTAACATTTCTGTCAAATCCTTTTTTTCTTAAGAAAAATTTTATAAAATAAAGGTAATACAAAACTGCTTTTTCCGCCAGATGTTTGCTCAGCGTCAAACAGACGGTGGTTTTGTTTGGATGGGACAGTGAATAGAATCAAAATCTGCAAAAAAGGAAAGGGGTATGATGACAGAAATGAAAAAACGAAGGACAAACCTGATGCAAAAAACAATCGCAGTGCTGCTTGCGGTGGTGCTGGTTGTCAGTATGGCGTCCAATGAAGCGCCGATGACCGTGTTGGCGGACGAGACGGACGGACAGCAGGAGCATGTCGTTGAAACTACGGTGGAAACCGTGGAGGACGGCACAGAGACTGAGGAAGGAAGGGAAACGGAGCCTGTAAAGGAAACGAATACTGAAGAGTCAGGGCAGGAAACGCCGGAATCGGGCGGCGAAACGGAACAGGAGACGCTGGAGCCGGATGTCGGGACAGGGCAGGAGACATTGGGGACAGGCACGGAAGAAACCACGGAGCCGGAAACCGTCAGCGGAAATGATGCGGAATCTGATGTGGAACCGGGGACTATGGCTGAACCAAAGAGTGTGATGAGAGCGGCACAGCCATCGCCGCAGGCAGACAATATCGCCTCCGGAGACGGCTGGACGCTCGATGCAGACGGGAAACTGACAATCCGTTCTGATGACGGAATGGCGGATTGGATTAACAACAAATATACAGAATATAATGGAACTACATATACGCTGTCGGTAAAAAACGCAGCGATACAAGACGGCGTAAAGAGTATAAAGGAATGTGCGTTTCAAAGGTGCGGTAATCTGACAGACATAACAATACCGAAAAGCGTACAGCAAATTGGACAGTATGCGTTTTGGAGCTGTTCGTCGTTGAAACGGATTACAATACCGGACGGTGTGACAAGGCTTGCGTACCAGTCGTTTCTCGGGTGTACAAATCTGGAGAAGGTTAAATTGCCGGACACGCTTCAAAGTATTGCCAATTCCACCTTTATGGATTGTAAAAGCCTTCGTTCCATCACACTGCCAAGCAGTATGACAAGCATTGAGACATGGGCATTTAAGGGATGTACTGCATTGGAGAAGGTAGTAATGCTCGGAGACAATCCGCCAACCCTTGCCTCCCCGCAGAGTATTGCTTCGGCTTTTGGGGCGTGTAAATTTGTCACGGATAACCAAAAGGGTATCTATGTCCCTGCAGGCAAGGCGCAGACCTATAAAGACGCATGGACAGAGTGGGCGGATTATATCACGGATGATGCCGCTCCTGCGGAGGAACACGAACATGACAATGACAACATAACCTTTACCGCATGGACGGCGACAGACAGCCTTCCGGCAGATGCGGGGAATTATTATCTGACGCAGGATGTGACCCTTTCCGGAACATGGAATGTGCCGTCCGGCGAAACGACCCTCTGTCTGAATGGAAAGACCATCAGTGGTGCATCGGGAGGCTACAGAGTAATTAAAATCGCTGCAACCGATATCCTGAACCTGTATGACTGTCAAAATAAGGGGAAGATAACTGGCGGAGCGGGTGGTATTGAAATTGAAAAGGGCGGTACGTTCCATATGTATGGTGGCAAAATCAGCGACAATGATGAAGCAACATATGGCGGCGGCGTTTATAATAATGGTACCTTTCAAATGTATGGCGGTGAAATCAGCGGGAACAGTGCGGAATATAAGGGTGGCGGCGTGCATGTTGCAGGAGGTACATTCAGCATGTACGGCGGTAAGATCAGTGGGAATAGTGCGAAAGTTTCGGGCGGCGGCATAGCTAAAAACGGTACACTTATTGTTGGCGGTGATGCTGTGGTTAGCGGCAATACCCGTATTGAAAAAGAGAACAATGTTTATCTTGCGATAAAGCAGACGATAACGGTTGACAGTGATAATCCTCTTTCCGGATTGGCAAAGATCGGGATTACAACAGTCAGTCTGCCGAAAGTTGATAATCCGGTCAACATCACGGGAGAGAACGGCGCAGATTACAGCAGCTATTTTATAAGCGACAATGAAAAGTATGTAATAGCGAACGGCACTGATAACGTGGTGCAGCTTACCATCGTTCCTGAGGAGAAACACGAACATAACGGCGTAACCTTTACCGCATGGACAGCAACGGACAGCCTGCCGACAAGTGCGGGTGGGAAATATTATCTGACGGAGAATGTAACCCTTTCCGGGATATGGAAGGTGCAGCTTGACAAGATGAATCTCTGCCTGAATGGGAAGACCATCAGTCTGTCGCCGGGAGGTCAAGGCGGCAGTGTAATCGAAATCGAACAGGGCGCGACTTTGAACCTGTACGACTGCCAAAATGACGGAAAGATAACCGGAGGAAAGATGTGTGGTATTCATAATAATGGTACTTTTCATATGTATGGCGGTAAGATTAGCGGGAATGGTAACAACAACGAGTTTGGCGGCGTTTTTAATGGTGGTACCTTTCAGATGTATGGCGGCGAAATCAGCGGGAACAGTAATGCAACATCTGGCGGGGGCGTTTTTAATTCTGGCGGTACCTTCCAGATGTACGGCGGCAAAATCAGCGGGAATACGGCGAGTGATTTGGGCGGCGGCGTATATAATAATAATGGTACATTTACCGTCGGCAGCGATGCCGTAATCAGCAGCAATACCTGTAACGGAACAGAGAATAATGTTTATCTTGGGGACGGGCAGACAATAACGGTTGACAGTAGTACCCCCCCTTCCGGCTCTGCAAAGATTGGCGTGACAACCCACACCGTACCCACAGCCGATAATCCGGTCAATATCACGGGTCATAACAAAGGCGATTACAGCAGCTATTTTCAGAGCGACAATCCGGATTATGAAATTGTGAATGCAGATGATTATGTGCAGCTTGCGGTAAAGGCGCAGCCCCACACCCATAACCTGACGCTGACGCCCGCAAAAACCGCCACCTGTACGGAGGACGGAAATACGGCGTACTATATCTGCACCGAATGTGATAAATGGTTTTCGGACGAAAATGGAACGCAGGAGATTGCAGATAAGGATAGTGTGGTGCTCCCCAAGACAGGACACAGCTATGATAATTCGGAATGGGGATACAGGGAGACGGACGGACACGCCCGTAAATGCCGAAGCTGCGATGCGCATGATACGGTCCAACTCCACACAGAGGATGCGGGAACTGTGACGAAAGCGCCGACACAGGAAACAACAGGAGAAAAAACCTACAGATGCAGCGAATGCGGCTACGTGATGCGTACGGAGGAGATGGAGAAACTGCCGCCCGAGCATAAACATATGTACGATGCAGACTGGAAAACGGATGCAGACAGCCACTGGCACGAATGCACGGGCTGCGGTGACAAAAAAGACCTTGCAGCGCACACGTCGGACGACGGAACTGTCACAAAAGAGCCGACAAAAAATGAAACGGGAATAAAGACTTACAAGTGCAAGGTATGCAGCTACACAATGCGCACCGAAACAATCCCCGCAACAGGCGGAGGAGACGACAAACCGGGCGGAGGAGATGATAAACCGGGCGGAGGAGACGACAAGCCGGGCGGAGGAGACGACAAACCAGGCGGAGGAGACGACAAACCGGGCGGAGGAGACGACAAACCGGGCGGAGGAGATGATAAACCGGACACTGGCAAGGGGGAAATCAGCCAGGAAATCCAAAAAGGCGAAAACGTCCCTGACACCAAAATCCCCATTTCCGAAGAGGAGCTTGGCGACCTCGTCCTGACACCCGAAGATAAAGAAGAAACGGAAAAAGGAAGTGACATTAAAATCCTGCTGACTGTCACCGATGCGGAAAACACTGTCAGCGATGACGATAAAAAGACAGTAAGTAAGGTGTTAAACGGTTACAAGGTCGGACAGTATCTCGACATCAGCCTTTTCAAAGTAATCGGCGCAAACCGAGACAAAGTAACGGAAACCGCAGGAAAAGTTCGCATCGTCATCACCGTACCCGATACCCTGAAAAGTATGAACACCAAAAAAACACGCACGTTCGGCGTGATTCGGGTACATAACGGCAGGGCAGCATTCCTAAACGACACGGACAGCGACAAAAACACGATTACCATTGAAACCGACCGTTTCTCAACCTATGCAATCGTCTACAAGGACACCGGTAAGAATGGAAGCAGCGGAGGCGGCAGCAGCCATAAAAACGATAGTAACGACACCGGTACAAATACGACACCCACTGTTCCATCAAATGTGGCAAATGCAGCAGCTAATCCGAACACAGCAAATGCCCAGAATACGGCGTATATCTTAAATGCAGCGAACGCCATGAACAACGAAGCCGCGGCAGACACAGCCGCTGCATCAGACCAGACCGCAAATCGAATCGGACGGGGGAAGGACGATGAACCCAAGACAGGCGACCGCCCCCGAATTGAGCTATACGCAACTATCGCTATGATTTCCGCGCTTTCTTACCTGTCCTTCTACTTCAGAGAGCGCAGACATGGAATCACCGAGGCGGAAAAGAAAGCTTTCACCGAAAAGCTCGTCCGCTGGGCGCGTCGGGGCGGACGGCTACGCAAATTTGCCGCAGTCGCAATTGCGTTTGTATACCTGTCATACTATCACAGCATCGGGAAACAGGTGGTGTTTGCATGGGAAGAAGTTACGTAATTCTTAAAAGGATTTGTATAGGAAATTGATTCAAACTTAAAATTCCCACCCCATTTGGCATATACTAAGGATGCGCCAAACGGGGTGGGGATTTTTATATAAGTACAGATAAAAAGAATGGGGAAACAGTCATGCCCCTTAAACAGTCTGTTTTCCGAACATTTCAAAATATTCTTTTGCCTTCTGCTTTGCCCTCAAGCCTGCTGTCTTTTGCAATTTCATCAAATAAAGTGCACATGGTAACATCTCCCTTCATGGATAATGCATTATAATCAAGCTTACAGTTTGTTGCGCCTGCAACGGTCATAATGACGGTTTTATTTACGTCATGTTCCGACGCGTATTCCATGACTTTTTTTCTTGCTTCATTTTTTGATATATTTTTGTCAAGAACGACTTTTAACATATCAAAGAAAACGATATTATTCATATTGTGAAGCACCAAATCATTCTGCCGTGCCTCCACAAGCAGCATTTTATAATCATTCACAAACGGCTTCATTTTGTCGGGAATATTCAACATCCCGTGAAGCGAAGTTGCCCCATCCCAAGGGTGGTCGCCATAGTAAACCACAACGGTAATGACGGGAATAAATTTATCGGTCTTTTTCATCCGTGACAGGTATTCGTCGGCGTTCAGTCCGTCGGATGTCCGGTAATTCCTTGCATTGCTGTCATATTGTTTCCGGTACGCCCCGCAGTCATAGCTCATGACACGCATCGGCATGGCATAATGAATATGCTCCTGATGCTCCAGCCCCAGCATGACAAACGCAACGCCGTGCGTCAAAGACTTTTTGCATATTTTGATATTATCCCTTGCCGCCGGAATGCTTTCTGCATATTCTTTGTGTTCCAGCACTAAGGACTCTTCAGTATCAATATCTTCCAGCTCATCAGGCGAGAGAACCTGCTCTTTGCCATTTAGCAGTTCCTTTCTTTTGTGTAATCCTAGTATACTATGAGCGCCTGACGATTACAAGATAAAAAAACTCCTTCCCGAAGATTAACGTCAGGTAACATTTTTGTCAAATCCTTTTTTTCTTAAGAAAAATTTTATAAAATAAAATCAGTATTTAAAGTTACGCTTTTCGCCGTCAGATGTTTGGGCAGCCTCAAACAGACGGCGGTTTTGTTTCCATAGGATGGTGGACGGGGGGACAGTGGACGGGACAATCCAAAGGACAGCGTACGTAAAAACGGGACGAACAATCCCGAATTTGCAAAATAGTAGGAAAGGGGTATCATGGCAGAAATGAAAAAACGAAGGACAAACCTGATGCAGAAAACAATCGCGGTGCTGCTGTCGGCAGTGCTGATTGCGGGGGCGGTGTGGAATGACGCGCTGCTCGACGTGCGGGCGCAGGAGCGCAGCGCGGAAACGGTGCAGGAGCCCGCGGGCGCGGACGTGCAGGAAACGCAGCAGGCACAGACCGCACAGGAGGAAATCCCGGCGGAAACGGCGCAGCACGCACAGACGCCGCCAACGCAGGAGGAGCCTGCCGCGGAAACGACGCAGGACGCGGACGCGGAGCAGCCGCAGACACAGGAGGAGCCTGCCGCCCAGCTGACACAGGACGCGGCGCAGGAGCAGCCGCAGGGCGCGGAAGGAGAGCAGTCACCGACGCAGAGCGCCGAGGCGCAACAGCCGACGACCGAACAGCCAAACGACAGCGGCAGTACGGAGGAAGCGCTGACAGAGGGAACAACCGATACGGCGGCGGAGCAAACCGCGCAGGAGGCGCAAAACACCACAGGCAGCGGAAACCTTGCAGAAGGCAGCGGCTGGACAATTGACGCGGACGGCGTACTGACAATCGAGTCGGACGACGGGTTTGCGGACTGGGTGAACAATGGAATGGCAAGTCATTACCGGGAAGTGACAAAGGCAGTGATAAAAAGCGGTGTTCAAAAAATACCGCATAGTGCATTTAGCAGTTCTGATATCGTTAACTGCCAGAATATGGTGTCCGTAGAAATACCGGATACTGTAACGGAAATAGGGAGCGCTGCTTTCTACTGTTGCGATAGTTTGGAAGCCGTAACGATGCCGGATACGGTAAAAAGTTTAGGCAGTGATGCATTTTACGGATGCAGCAATCTTACCTCGTGTAGGCTGTCAGAAAATATTACAGGTATTCCAGACAGATGCTTTGAGAGTTGTAAGAAACTGACCGCAATCACGATACCGGCTAAGGTGACATCAATCGGATATTATGCTTTTTGGAGCACAGGGCTGACGTCCGTTACCATACCCGCAAATGTTACAAGCATAGGAGGAACGGCATTTTTATGTAGTACAGCGCTCGAAACCGTATATATGCTCCCGACAGAACCGCCGACGCTTGGAAACAATGCTTTTGGCACAAAGGAAGAGAGCAATAGCGCCTGCCTGTTTGTCAAAAACGGAACACAGGGCATTCATGTCCCCGGGAGCAGTGTGGATACATACAAGGGCGCGGAAGGCTGGAGCGCATACGCAGAAAACATCACGGCAGGCGAACCGCCCGCAGCGTCAAAGGGTTGGACACTCGACACGGACGGCGTACTGACAATTGAGTCGGACGACGGGTTTGCGGACTGGGTGAGGAATGGAATGGCAAGTCATTGTGAAAAAGTGACAAAGGCAGTGATAAACAGCGGTGTTAAAAAAATACCAAGTAGGTCATTTGGAAATCGCTTTAACGCTAGTATATGCGCTCAAATGGTATCCGTGGAAATACCGGATACCGTAACGGAGATAGGGACCGCTGCTTTCGATGAGTGTAGGCAGTTACAATCCATAGAGATACCGGATACGGTGACAAGTTTAGGCAAGGAAGCATTTTCCGGTTGCCGTAACCTTACCACCTGTAAACTGTCAAAAAACATTACAAGTATTACGGATGATTGCTTTTATAGTTGTGAAAACCTGACCGCAATCACGATACCGGATAAGGTGACTGAAATCGCCAATAAGGCATTTTGGGGTACAGGGCTGACGTCCGTTACCATACCCGCGAAAGTGACAAGCATTGGAAGCAATGCATTCTTGTATAGTAAAGCACTCGAAACCGTATATATGCTCCCGGCAGAACCGCCGACGCTTGGAAACA
>DKYC01000012.1:0-16425 GCA_002492295.1 Lachnospiraceae bacterium UBA7110 | reverse complement strand
CTGCCTGTTTGTCAAAAACGGAACGCAGGGCATTCGTGTCCCCGAGGGCAGTGTGGATACATACAAGGACGCGGAAGGCTGGAGCGCATACGCAGACAACATCACGGCAGGCGAACCGCCCGTACCGCCAAAGGGCTGGACGCTCGACGCGGACGGCGTGCTGACAATTGAGACGGACGACGGCTTTGCGGACTGGAGAGCAAACGGTTTTCCGGATAGAAACACAAGGGATGCGGTAAAAAGCGTTGTGATAAATGAGGACGTTACGGAAATACCGGATAATGCATTTTTTGGCGACATTGATAGATGTACAAACCTGACTTCCGTTCAGATACCGGAAACGGTGGAACGGATAGGAATGAGGGCTTTTGCCGGTACAGGACTGACCTCCATTGAGATACCGGACAGTGTTACAGAAATTGGAGAACAGGCGTTTGCAATGTGTGACGCACTTGCAGCCTGTAAACTGCCAAACAGTCTGACATCAGTTCCGCAAGAACTTTTTCAGCAGTGCAGTGCGCTTACAGGCATTACGATACCGGACAGCGTGACAAAAATAGAAACGGGAGCCTTTTCAGGTTGTACAGCGCTTACGGACGTTGTACTATCCCAAAATCTGACAGAAATAGAACAAAATGCATTTTTTAACTGCAGTGCGCTTACAGCCGTCACAATTCCTGACAAGGTGGGAAAGATTGGAGGTCATGCGTTCTATCATTGCAGTAAGCTTGCAGCCGTTGTCATGAAAGGAAGCCAGCCGCCGCAGCTGCACATTGAAACATGGAATGAGATCCGCGAGTGTCCGTTTGACGGCTGCGCGTTTGTAGACAAGGAGCAGAGCGTCAAAGTGCCCGCGGACGCAGTGGATACCTATAAAAACCATACGGACTGGGAAGTCTATCGGGACTGTATCGCGGCAGACATACCGCCCGTACAGCACACACATCGGGACAACGACGGCAGGGAAATCGTGTTCACCGCATGGGACAGCGAAAACAGCCTGCCCGGCACGGCGGGGAATTACTATCTGACAAAGGACGTGACACTTACCGATACATGGAATGTGCCAAGCGGAGAGACAAACCTTTGTCTGAACGGGAAGACCATCAGCGCATCGGGGACGGAAAATTACAGAGTCATTACAATCTCTGAATCCGGTACACTGAACCTGTACGACTGCCAGAATGCCGGGAATATCACCGGCGGAAAGGGCGGCGGTGTTAGGAACGATGGTACTTTCTGTATGTACGGCGGCAGGATTAGCGGAAATAGTTGCGAAGATACGTCTGGGGGCGGCGTGAACAATCAGGGCGTTTTTCAGATGTATGGCGGCGAAATCAGCGGAAATAGCGCGGTTGGTTATGGCGGCGTGGGTGGCGGCGTATATATAGGAAAGGGTGCCTTTGCCATGTACGGCGGTAAAATCAGCGGCAATACCTCTAATACGGGCGGCGGCGTGGGCAGCCTGTCTATAGCCGGTACACCTTTTATTTATAACGAGCCGCTTACCATCGGCGGTGATGCCGTAATCAGCGGCAATACCTGTAACGAAAAAGAAAATAATGTCTGTCTGAATGACGGGCAGACAATAACGATTGAAAGCAGCAATCCCCTTTCCGGCTTCGCAAAGGTCGGGATTACAACAGAAACTGCGCCCACGGACGCAAGTCCGGTCAATATCACGGGAACAAACGGCGCGGATTACAGCAGCTTTTTTACAAGCGACAATGCGGCATACACCGTCGAAAACGGCACAGACAACACTGTCCTGCTTACGCTTAAACAAACGCATAGCCATATATGGGCGAAAACATGGTCGAGCGACACCACCCACCACTGGCACGCGTGTACCGCCCACGGCTGTCCCATCACGGAAAATGCTGACAAGGACGGCTACGCGGCGCACACAGAGGACAGTGGAACCGTCACAACACCGCCGACACAGGAAACGGCAGGCGTAAGAACCTACAAGTGCAGCGTATGCGGCTATGTGATGCGGACGGAGGAAGTGGAGAAGCTGCCGCCGGCGCATGAGCACACCTACGGCACGGACTGGAAAACGGACACAGACAGCCACTGGCACGAATGCACGGACTGCGGTGACAAAAAAGACCTTGCCGCGCACACGCCGGACGACGGAACCGTCACAAAAGAACCGACCAAAGAAGAAACGGGAATAAAGACTTACAAATGTAAGGTATGCGACTATACAATGCGCACCGAGACACTCCCCGCAACAGGCGGAGGCGGCGATAAACCGGGTGGGGGAGATGACAAACCGGGCGGAGGAGACGACAACCCGGGTGCTGATAAAGGAGAAATCAGTCAGGAAATCCAAAAAGACGAAAACGCTCCCGACACCAAAATCCCCATTCCCGAAAAAGAACTAGGCGACCTTGTACTGACGCCCGAAGATAAAGAAGAAGCGGAAAAAGGAAGCGACATTAAAATCCTGCTGACTGTTACCGACGCACAAAACAGTGTCAGTGATGACGACAAAAAGGCAGTAAATGGTGCGTTAAACGGTTATAAGGTTGGACAGTACCTTGACATCAGCCTTTTCAAAGTAATCGGTGCAAACCAAGACAAAGTAACAGAAACCGCAGGAAAAGTGCGCATTGTCATCACCATACCCGATGCCTTGAAAAATACGAACACCAAGAAAACGCGCACGTTCGGCGTAATTCGGGTACATAACGGTCAGGCAGTGTTCCTAAACGACACGGACACCGACGAAAACACGATTACCATTGAAACCGACCGTTTCTCAACCTATGCAATCGTCTATAAGGACACCAACAAGAAAGGAAGCGGCGGCGGAGGCGGCAGCCACAAAAACGACAGTACCGACAGCAGCAGTAACAGCGCCGGCACGGCACCCGCTGCGCCGTCAAATACCGCCAATACGGCAGCAGCCGCCGACCTGAACACGGTAAATGCCCTGAACACAGTAGATGCCTTGAACACGGCAGATGTCCTGAATGCGGCAGATACTCTAAATACAGCTATAGACCAAACAGCCAACGCAGACCGCAACGGACAGGGCAAGGACAGCGAACCCAAAACAGGCGACCGTACCCCAATTGAGCTGTACGCAACCTTAGCAATGATTTCCGCGCTTTCCTACTTTGCCCTCTATTTCAAAGAGCGTAAACGCGGCATCACCGAGGCGGAAAAGCGAGCCTTCACCGGAAAACTCGTCCAATGGGCGCGTCAAGGCGGACGGCTGCGCAAATGGATTGCGATTATAATTGCGTTTGTATATCTCGCATACTATCACAGCATCGGGAAACAGGTGGCGTTTGCGTGGGAAGAGGTTATGTAACAGATAATTTGCATCAAAGCACCACAAGTGGTTTTGTATGGATTTTTACCTGTTACGAGGTTAATAAAAAGTAGTAAATACGAACTTGCATTTTACTCCTCGTATGCGATATTTTATAGTATATAGCATACGAGGGGGGAGCTTGAGGGTTATGGAACGCAGTAGAAAAAACAGGATTATTAAAATAGCGTTTTTGCTTATTTTGGCGGTGTGCCTGATTGGAATCGGACGGGAATATCATGCATCAAGGCGGCAGGAAGCGCAGCAAAAGGCGCTCAAGCAGGAAACCTTGAGGGAAGAGGAGCCGTCAAAAACTGTTTCGTCCCAAACGAACGAGACAACGGATGAGACGGCTGATGCGTCAACGCAGGAGGTGATATCGGAAGAAGAGGAAGAATCGGTCATTCTTTCCCAATATGCAGGTCTGTACGCCCAAAACAACGACCTTGCCGGATGGCTTTCCATTGAGAATACAGCGATTGACTATCCGGTCATGCAGTGCGGGGACGATGAATATTATCTGCACCATGACTTTTACGGAAACGACAGCAAGTACGGCTGTCTTTATGTGCGCGGCAAAGCCGACCTCGCCGACGGGACGAACGTGATTGTCTACGGACACAACATGAAGGACGGTTCCATGTTCGGCGATTTGGACTTGTATCAGAGCGCGGACTTTTGTCGGGAGCATTCCACAATTTCGTTTGATACGCTTTATGAACAGCGCACCTATGAGGTTATCGCGGTATTCCGCTCTCAGGTTTACGATGTGGATGAAGATGTGTTTAAATATTATCAGTTTTATGAGGCGCATACGCAGGAGGAATTTGACGATTTTTATCAGAACATCAAAGAATTGTCTCTGTATGATACAGGCGTTACGGCGCAGTTTGGCGATACTCTTTTGACGCTCTCCACCTGTTCCTATCATGTGACGGACGGGCGGTTTGTGGTAGTAGCAAAGCGGGTAAGAACCTAGCAACCCAATGAAGCACAGTCCTGTCCGCTTGACGAGTGGCACTGTCTGTTTAACGCAAAAACGCAGGAGGATTTGGATATGATAAAATCAAAAACAAAGAATCTGGGAATTAAGCAGGAACGGGAACAAGGCATAAAAACCGTAATCAACGCCCTGCGTGCGGTTCATGCTACTGACGAACAAATAATAACCGCCTTAATGACAGAATATAATTTAAGCCGCGAGGAAGCACAGAAACGTATATAATAATTTTGAATGCCCTTGTACATTTTACCAAAATATGGTAAAATTTTATTAAATATTTGTGCTTTTTTACGAAACGCAAATGAAAAAAACGAAAGGGCATGGTAATTTGTATGGAACTCGAAATCTTAAAAAATGAAGAGAAACGAACGAATTTTGTGATGTTTCTGTTTTATTCCGCAGTACCGGTTGTCGCATTTTTATATGTGTTTCTGTTTAACGGAGGGACAGCGCGGGACAGCATTGTCCTGATAATGGTGGCGGTAAACTTAATTATCAAAGCATTGGAAAAACCAATCGGAAAGTATGCAAAATACCTTTACGTTTCCATATTGCCGGTATGCGGTGCAGTCACCATCGTATTCGGTACGCCGGCGGCATATGGAGCGATGGCGGAGGCATATTTTCTGATTTTATTTTTGGCGGTTTCCTACTATGATTTGTCCGTGGTAAAAGTGTATACCATCGTGCTTATTGTATCAAACGGCGGCGCCCTGCTGCTGTTTCCGGCGGCGTATCGGGCGATGTACACGTTTCCGATATGGATTTTCATTTTGATGGTGTATGTGCTTGCAGTGCTTGCGGCAGCAATGATTATTCTGCGGGCGCGTTCCCTGTTTTTGGATGTGGAGAAAAAAGAAGGCGAGATGGAAACGCTGATTGGAAATGTCCGTCAGACGTTTATGGGCATTCAGGAATCGACGGAGCATATTCATGAAGCGCTGAGCGGTTTTAAGCAGAGTACGCAGGACATTGCCGGTTCCACGGAGGCAATCTCGGGCAGTGCGGCAATGCAGACGGAGGAGGTCAACGGAAGTATTGCGATTTTCAACTCCTTAAATGACAAGATACAGGCGTCCGAGCAGCAGGTTACGCTTACAATGGGAAATATGGACCAGCTCAAGGAAAAGAACGACGAGGGGATAGCGTCCATTTCGGAGCTTTCCGCTAAGTTTGCAGAGAATATCAAAGCGACAAAGGAGGCGGCGGACGGTGTTGCGACCTTGACGCAGAAATCAACGCTGATTGCCGGAATTGTGGAAAGCATTAATCAGATTGCAAAACAGACAAACCTTCTTGCATTAAATGCGGCGATAGAGGCGGCAAGAGCAGGCGAGGCAGGCAAGGGTTTTGCTGTCGTTGCCGATGAAATCAACGGATTGTCTTTGGAGTCCGCAAATGCGACAAAAGAGATTGATACCATCTTAAAAGACATTATGTCAACTATTGAAGACACCAATCAGATTATGGATAAAAACGGCGTTATCGTAAAAGAATCGTCCGATAAGCTTGACGACACCGTAAAGATTTTTGAAACCATGATTCAATCTTCCGACGAGGCTCTGACTGTTATCGGGGATTTGAAAAACGAGCTGGTTGGCATGGTCGATATTAAGGATGCGCTGATGAACTCAATGGACAAGCTGGAGGAGATTTCGGAGAAGGCTGCCGAAACAACGACGGAAATCAGCATGGCGACAGAGCAGCAGGTTTCCGGTGTGGAAGACATTCTAAAATCCTTGGAAATTGTACAGGGAGGAATCGAACGGCTTGCGGAGGTTCTTAAAGCAGATTAAAAACGAAAGTCCTACAGAATAAAAAACCATTTTGTTACAAATACTTTTAAAAAGAATTGATAGCAAAATGGTTTTTTGCAGTATATACGGTATGGGGGATTATTATGAAAAAGGATTACAGCAAGCTTTGGACGCTGTTTAAATCGATGTTTGTGCTGAGCGCCTGCACATTCGGCGGCGGCTTTGTGATTGTTTCGCTGATGAAAAAACGCTATGTGGAGGAGCTCAAATGGCTGGAGGAGGATGAAATGCTGGATGTGACGGCGATTACGCAGTCTGTTCCCGGCCCGCTTCCCGTCAACGCTTCTGTCATTATCGGCTACCGCATGGCGGGAATTGTCGGCTCACTGGTGGCAATCGGCGGGACAATTCTGCCGCCGATGGTGATTATCTCTGTTATTTCCTTATTTTATAATCAGTTCCGCACGAATCCGTACATTGCGACGGCGCTGGAGGTCATGCGCGCGGGCGTTGCGGCGGTAATCTTCGATGTGGTGATTAATTTGGCAGGCAATGTTGTAAAAACAAAACGCGTGCTATACATCGCAATGATGATTATTGCGTTTATCGCGACGTACCTATTGGACGTCAGTGCGATGCTGATTATACTGGTTTGTCTGGGAATTGGTCTGATTGATTTGGTTGTAACGTTGAAAAACAATAAGAAGAAAGGAGCAGTGTGATAAATGCTGTTAATAAAATTATTTTTTGCGTTTATGCAGGTCGGCTTATTCAGCGTGGGCGGAGGATACGCGGCAATCCCGCTCATTCAGGAGCAGATTGTCAATATCCACAAGCTGATGACGCTCGAGGAATTTTCGGATTTGATTACCGTGGCGGAAATGACGCCCGGCCCGATTTCGATTAACTCCGCGACCTTTGTGGGAATGCGGATTGCAGGCATTCCGGGCGTACTGCTGTGTACGCTGGGGTGTATTATTCCGTCGTTCTGCATCTGCCTGATTTTGGCACATTTTTACTACAAATACCGCACGGTGAGCGGCGTTCAGATTGTGCTGGGCTCTTTGCGTCCGGCGGTTGTATCGCTGATTGCGTCGGCGGGGGCGTCGATTTTAATGTTGGGACTGTTTCAGGCGGAGCTTGGCGAAATTGTGCTAAGCAATCTGCGGATTGTGGAGCTTGTGATTTTCGTCGTGGCGCTGGTTATCCTGCGCAAATATAAAGTAAGTGCGATTGCAATCATTTTGGGGAGCGGTGTCGTGGGGACGCTTGTTTATGTGCTGCTTGGCGCAGTGGCATAAAGGATAACCGCACCAAATGTGCATGAAATTATTTTATATGTAAATACTAAAAATGCAGAGACGAATTAATAGGACAGGGGGCATTTGAAATGCAGGATGATACAATCAAGTTATTAAGAGAATGCAATGCGGGCATCAAAATGGGGGTTTCTTCCCTTGATGAAGTGATGGAGCACGTGCGGGACGAAAAACTAAGGGACCTACTTGCGAAGTCAAAGGAAACGCATACGAAGCTTGGCAATACGACGCACGAATATTTAAATGAATTTCATGATGAAGGAAAAGAGCCTGCAATGATGGCAAAGATGATGTCATGGGTAAAGACCAATGTAAAATTGGGCGGCGACGATTCTGACAGCATGGTTGCGGATTTGATTACGGACGGCTGCAACATGGGCGTAAAAAGCCTGCACAAATATTTAAACCAATATCCGGCGGCGGACGAAAAAATCAAAAAGCTTGCAAGGGACGTAGCAAAAGCCGAAGAGACGCTGATTGCGGACTTGCGGGTATATTTATAAAGCGGTTTGGAAGTTATATGATACGGTTTCATCATATAACTTCATTTTTTATTCTTTTTTCTCATTTTTTGTGAAATATATTCCTTTTAATCTTTGGAATTTTATTAGCCAAAAAGGTTTTGATAATGTTTTCACAAATGGCAAATAGAAATGCGGCAATCATCACAGTTGATGAAAAGTATGTAGAGGAAGTTACAGAGTCCGAGTGGAAAGTAATTAAGCTTGTTTCAAAAGGTCTGTCCAATAAGGAAATTGCGGCGGAACTTTTCCTCACGGAAGGCTCTGTGCGGAATTATTTGAGTTCGATATTAAAAAAGCTTGATTTGCGAGACAGAACACAATTAGCGATTTGGGCTGTGCAGCGGGGGAAAAGTTGACGCAAATGAAAAAGAAAAAGATGAAAAACAGGTTTGGAGTGCTCGTCTGTTTGGCAGCAGCTGCGGCCATAGCAGCAGCTTCGGTTTATTATTTCCATAGCAAAAAGGTGATAACGCTTGGATTTTTTACCGGCAGCACATGGAATGTTCCTGATGCTTATACATATCAGCTCATTGACGATGCCGTAGGGAAATTTGAAGCCGAGCACCCCGGGGTAACGGTGCGGTTTGTAAGTGGAATCCCAAAAGATGATTATTCGGAGTATATTGCATCTGCTTTGATTAAGGGAAATGCGCCGGACGTTTTCTTTGTTCTGCCGGAGGACTTTTCGACTTTTGCAAGCACCGGCGCTTTGATGGAGCTGGATAGCTTTATTGACAAAGATTCCGATTATGACCAGTCCCAATATTATGATGCCTCATTTGCGTTTGGCAATATTTCCGGCAGTCAGTATGGGATTCCGTTTGAGAGTGTTCCAAGCATGATGTTTGTCAATAAAACACTGCTTAGAAATGAAGGGATTAATGAAATTTCAAGCGATTGGACATGGGAGGACTTTTATCAGATTTGCAGCAAAGTTACGAAAGATACTGATCGTAATGGAATCGAGGATCAGTTTGGCGTTTGCAATTACACATGGCAGCACGCTTTCGTTACAAACGGGGTAGTACCCTTTGACGCAAATGGAACAAACTGCAACCTTTTGAGTGAAAATGCGATTGAAGCCGTGGATTTTGTTAAGGCAATCAATGATCTTACGAAAGGAAGCATCGTGACTGCAGACGATTTTGATAGGGGGAATGTGGCTTTTATGCCTGCGCTTTTATCAGATTACAGGACTTATAAGCCTTATCCGTGGAGCATTAAGAAGTATACGAATTTTGAGTTGGACTGTATTACGCTTCCGAGGGGAGAGAGGGGAGAGAACAAGTCTACCATGAGTACGCTTCTGCTCTCCATGAATTCGAGGACAAACAATGAAAAGCTGGCATGGGAACTGATGAAAACCTTTTGTTATGACATAGAAATTCAAAGCGAAATCTACACATATAAGGAAGGCGCGTCCGTATTAAAGACGGTTACGGATTCTGTGACGACCATGCTTAGCATTGATCAGGTTCTCTCCGAGGAAGGCGGAATGGATATTAATCTGATTACGTCGATTATGGAAGATGCCGATCCGGATTATAATTTCAGGGATATCGCATCGGTTAAGGGGATTATTGACGAAGGCATCGAGAATATAATAAACAATGGAATGGATTCAAAAATCGGTCTTCAAACGATAGAGAAACGTGTGAGAAGTTTTTTTAGCCGATAGAGATTATAAAAGCAGCCTGTGTATGACATTTGTCATATGCGGGCTGCTTTTATAATCTGACAAATGTCACTATAAACAAATGACATCTGACAATAGATAGTATCTGCCAATTTTTGTAAAATATAAACAGTTATTAAAGTTAAATGAAATTTTACAAAACTTTAGGAAGGAGGGTACAGAATTAATGGCGAATGGTTATATTTTACAGATGAAAAATATCACCAAGACATTTCCGGGTGTCAAGGCGCTCTCTGATGTAACATTAGAGGTTTCGGAGGCTTCCATACATGCAATATGCGGTGAAAACGGAGCGGGAAAGTCTACTTTGATGAAGGTGCTGTCCGGGGTATATCCGTATGGCAGCTATGATGGCAAAATCATTTTTCAGGGTAAGGAAATGATGTTCAGGAATATTAAGGAATCCGAGCGTGCCGGAATTGTTATTATTCATCAGGAACTTACGATGATTCCTGAACTGTCTGTTACGGAAAACATTTTTATGGGGAATGAGATTGTAGAAAAGGGGCTTATAAATTGGGATAAAGAGCGAAAAAGGACAAGGGAGCTGTTAGAAAAGGTAGGTCTGCATATTAATCCAAATACCATTATCAAAAATTTAGGTGTCGGACAACAGCAGCTTGTTGAAATCGCAAAAGCGTTATCCAAAAATGTTAAGCTGCTTATCTTGGATGAGCCTACATCATCACTAAATGAATCGGATTCGAAAAATTTGTTAAATCTGATGCTTGGACTTAAAAAACAGGGAATCACCTGTATTATGATTTCGCACAAGTTAAATGAGATAGCAGCCGTTTCTGATTATGTAACGGTAATTCGGGACGGGCAGACAGTGGACGGTTATGCCGTAGAAGCAGGCAAGGTTGATGAGAATAAAATTATCAAGGCTATGGTCGGACGCGAAATCGAGAACAGATATCCGGAGCATACACCCAAAATCGGAGAGGTGGTACTTGAAGTTTCGGACTGGAATGTTGAAGATGCGAAAGTCCCCGGAAAAATGCTTTGCAAAAATTCCAGGTTCAATGTCAGAGCCGGAGAGATTGTCGGATTTGCCGGTCTTATGGGTGCGGGAAGAACCGAATTGATGCGGTCTTTGTTTGGGAAAACAATAGGGATTTTCCGAGGCGGACAAATTAAAATTCATGGAAAGAATGTAAAGATTGATTCCGTACAGGATGCTATCAAAAATAAGATTGCGTATGTGCCGGAGGACAGAAAAGTGCTCGGTCTGAATCTGCTTGACAGCATTCGGAAAACAACGGTTTCAGCAAATCTTGATGCAATCAAGACGCGGGGACTTTTGGATTTTGATAAAGAGAGAGCGGTAGCGGAAAAGTACAGGGTTTCACTAAAAACAAAGTGCAGCAATGTGGGTGTCGGCGTGAATACTTTATCGGGCGGAAATCAGCAGAAGGTCGTACTTTCAAAGTGGATGTTTACAGAACCGGATATTCTCATTTTGGATGAGCCTACAAGGGGAATTGATGTCGGCGCAAAATACGAGATTTACAAGCTGATTCATGAACTTGCAGATCAGGGCAAGGCAATCATTTTGGTTTCTTCCGAACTTCCTGAACTTCTTGGAATGGCTGACAGGATTTACACGATTTTTGAAGGGGAAATCACGGGTGAACTCCCTGCGAAAGATGCAAGTCAGGAAAGCTTAATGAAGAAGATGACCGTAACTGCTTAAAAGGAGACAAAGTTACAAGAATGGAGGACTATGATGAAATATATTAAAAAGGTGCTGGGCGAGGATCTTCGTCAATATACGATGGTAGTTGCTCTGATAGCGCTTATCCTAATTTTCAATATTGCATCGGGAGGTAAGATGATTACTTCCTCAAATTTTCAAAATTTAATATCGGGAAATGCTTATGTATTAGTTTTGGCTTTAGGAATGCTCATGGTAATTGTAATCGGACAAATTGACTTGTCTGTGGGTTCGGTTGCAGGTTTTGCCGTTATGGTAATGGCGATAACCGCCCGCCAGTTTAACCTGCCTTGGTATATCGCAATTTTAGTTGCACTGGCAATCGGTGTAATAGCAGGAGCATGGCAGGGCTTCTTCTTATCAAGGCTTGGCATTCCGGGATTCATCACAACACTTGGCGGCATGATGATTTTCAGAGGCGGTGTTATTTGGATATCAAACTCAATTTCAGTTCCTGTTCCCTCAGAGCTGAAATGGTTTGGTGCCGGTTATCTGCCTGAATGGGGTCCTGCTTTTACAGGAATGAATAACTCAACTTTATTGCTTGGAATTATTGCAATTGCTGTGTATGTTGCACTTCAATTGAGGAAGTTTTCCCATTCAGGAGATGTTACCGGAATAAAAGAAGAGTTTTGGCCGTATGCAGTCCGCATCGGGCTTGTGACAGTTATTATCGGATATGTAACATGGCTTTTTGGAAGCGGAAGACCGGGAACAAGTTTCCCAATCCCGGGATTAATCCTTGTACTGCTCATTATTCTGTATCACCTGATTACGGAAAGAACTTCCTTCGGGCGTCATGTTTATGCAGTAGGAGGAAACAAGTCGGCAGCAGAGCTTTCAGGCGTCAATGTGAAGAGAACATATTTTCTTACAATGCTTAACATGTCAATTCTCGCAGCTGTGGCAGGTATCTTGTTTGTAGGACGCTCGACAGCAGCAGGTCCCGCAGACGGAACATCTTGGGAAATGGACGCCATTGCGTCTGTATTCATTGGCGGCGCAGCCGTATCGGGCGGTGTCGGAACTGTAATCGCAACAATGGTTGGCGGTCTGGTAATGGCAGTTTTAAATAACGGACTTATGCTTATGGGTGTCGGGGCAGATAAGACACAGGTTATAAAAGGCTTTGTGCTTTTAGCAGCGGTAGCCTTTGATGTTTATAACAAGAAAAACAGGAGGTAATGATTTATGAAATCGAAAAAAGTATTATCAGTATTGATGACAGCAGTTCTTGCAGTATCCATGTTGGCAGGCTGCGGCGGAGGCAGAGGAACAGGAGATGCCGCACCGACGGCAGACACAGCAGCAACAGTTGAAACAGCAGCGGCAGCAGGAGCAGAGAATCCGGCCCCGGCACAGGATTCCTCAGCAGGCGGCGGTGTCGTTGGTGTAGCATTGCCGTGGTTGGGAACACAGAATTGGGCAGAAGCAGAAGTTATGTTTAAGGAACAACTTGAGGCAGCCGGCTATGAAGCGATTATTCAGGCTGCGGATCAAAAAGTTCCGCAGCAGCAGCAGCAGATAGAGTCTATGATTGAGAACGGAGCAAAGGTTATTGTTGTCGGTCCGGTTGACGGTTCACAGCTCGGTTCGGTGCTTGAGAAGGCAAAAGATGCAGGAGTATATGTAATCGGATATGACAGACTTTTGGAAAATACAACCGGCGTTGACGGTATCGTACAGTTTGGCAGTATCCAAACAGGCGAATTGCAGGCACAGGCGCTTTTGCAGGGCTTGAAGGAATTAAAGGGCGATGCTCCTTATAATATTGAGCTTTTTGGCGGCGGCCCGGCTGATCCGAACGCACCGAACTTCTTCACAGGCGCAATGTCTGTTCTTCAACCGCTCATTGATGACGGTACATTAGTTGTCGTATCAGGACAGACTGATTTTACACAGTGCGCAACAGTTGACTGGGATAATTCCAAAGCACAGTCACGTATGGATGCCCTCCTTGCAGGCAATTATTCTGATATCGAGATTGACGGAGTCCTTTCACCAAATGACGGTATTGCCCGTGCAATCATCACATCTTGCGAGAACTCAGGACAGCCGATTCCTGTGGTTTCAGGACTGGATGCAGAAAATGAATCAGTTGAGTGGGTATGGTCAGGCAGACAGTACTCAACAGTTGCAAAACCGACAAATGCGCTTGTTGCAGAGACCGTTTCCATCATTGACAGCCTTTTAGCCGGAAACGGAATGCCGGAAACGGATGTAACAGCAAACAATGGCGTAATCGACGTTCCCGTTTATGAGCTGCCTCCGGTTGTTGTAACAAAGGAGAACGCTAAGGAAGTATTTGCAGACGATCCTGACAGAATGGCTCTGTTGAAAGACTAAGTATAAAACCGTACCGGGCTTGGTTTTCCATGCCCGGTACAAAAACATGAAAGAGATGTTTGTGATGATTGAAAAAGTAAAAAGTGATGTGAACTGCAAATTAATTTGCATTGATATTGATGGAACGCTCCTCAATGATGCAAAAGAACTACTGCCTGCGGTTAAAAAGGCGGTTAGAAGGCAATATGAAAAAGGCAGAAAAATAGCGCTTGTTTCCGGAAGAATGCCCTATGCAGTATCACAAATAGAAGAGCAGCTTGAAATTGACTGCATCAAAATATGTAATGCGGGAACATACATTATCGTGAATGGAAGATGCGTAAAAGAAGAAGTTCTGCCAACGGATGCCGTAAGACAATTATACAGAAACATTGCACAAAAGCATCATGTTGCATTATGGGTTTTTCAAGGGTATAATTGGTATGTAACCCAGTTAGACAGTTTTGTGGAAAATGAAATCAGAATCATAAAACATCAGCCCGATGTCAGGAATATATATGAGCTATTGGAGCATTGGGATAGAAATGGAATCAGTCCTAACAAACTTTTGATAGCGGCTGGGGAGGAAAAAGTAAACGATATACAGAAAGAATTAGAACTATGGGAAAACCGGTCGTTTGATATTGCCAAATCCAGTGGGAATTATCTCGAAATATTTCCGAAAAATGTAGAGAAAGGAAAAGCAGTAAAAGCTTTATGTGATATTTTAAATATCAGCATAAAGGATACGATTGCAATAGGGGATCATGAGTTGGATATTCCTATGATTGAAGCTGCCGGTATTGGAATAGCAATGGGAAATGCAATACCGGAGTTAAAAGCGAAAGCCGATTTTGTAACTTTGACAAATAATGAAGCAGGAGTGGCTTATGCATTGGAGCATTATTTATAAGAAAAGGGGACAGGATTCACATGAAGCGATCAAAAATTAATGAATGCATTAAAGACATGGAACGATTAGTAAAGGAAAATGGTTTTCACCTTCCGCCATTTTGCGGCTGGACGCCTGAAGAATGGAAAACAAAGGGCAGCGAATATGATGAAATCCGCGATAACATGCTGGGGTGGGACATTACAGATTATGGTCTGGGTGATTTTGATAAGGTTGGTTTTGCTTTGATTACTTTGCGAAATGGTAATCAGAATAATCCTAAATACAAAAAAGTGTACGCAGAAAAACTGTTAATGTTAAAAGAGGGACAGCACTCTCCAATGCATTTTCATTGGAATAAATCGGAAGATATTATTAACCGCGGCGGCGGAACGCTGATTATTCATGTATATAATGATAATAATGGAGAACTTGGCGATACGGATGTGCTTGTAAACATGGATGGCCGTTCTTATTATGTACCTGCCGGAACAGGTGTGGAGCTTCACCCGGGAGAAAGCATTACCTTATGGCCGCATCAGTATCATGATTTCGACGTTGTTCCGGGAACAGGCGATGTCCTGATAGGGGAAGTTTCCATGTGTAATGATGATAATACAGATAATCGTTTTTATGAAAAGGTGGGGCGGTTCCCGACAATTGACGAAGACGAAGCGCCGTACCGCTTGCTTTGCAATGAATACCCAAAATCGGAATAGGAATAGAACCGGAAGTATATGAAAGAGCTTAAGGGACTTGTCGGCAGGATATTATGGATGAATGAAAGGAATGGGCAGTATGAAAAAATATGATGTGGTGGCGTTAGGGGAACTGTTAATAGACTTTACGGAGAACGGAAGAAGCCCGCAGGGAAATCCGTTTTATGAGGCTAACCCCGGCGGCGCACCATGCAATGTGTTATCCATGCTGACAAAATTGGGAAGAAAGACTGCGTTTATTGGTAAGGTCGGGAATGATATTTTTGGAAATTTTCTGAAAGATGTTTTGGAAGAGGTGGGAATTGACACTTTAAATCTGATGATGGATGATGAAGTGAGGACGACACTGGCGTTTGTCAAGACATTCCCAGATGGCGACAGGGATTTTTCGTTTTATCGGAATCCGGGCGCGGATATGATGATAACAGAGGCTGACGTGGATAAAGAACTGCTATGGAACACGAAAATTTTTCATTTCGGAACGCTGTCAATGACGCACGAAGGCGCAAGAAATGCCACAAAAAAGGCGATTGCCGCAGCAAAAGGGGCGGGCGCGGTTATCTCCTTTGATCCGAATCTGCGGGAGCCTTTATGGAAATCCTTGGAGGAGGCAAAGGAACAGGTGGCGTACGGACTGTCACAGTGCGATTTTTTAAAGATTTCGGATAATGAGCTTCAATGGTTTACTGGGGAGAAAGATTTTGATGCAGGAATCCGTAAGCTGAGGATACAATATGATATCCCACTGATTGTGCTGTCTATGGGAAAAGAAGGAAGCCGCGCATATTACAAGAATTTACGCGTGGAGTCAGCGCCCTTTTTACAGGAAACGACCATTGAAACAACCGGAGCGGGAGATACGTTTGGCGGCTGTTGTCTGCATTATATTTTGAAATGCGGTTTGCATGATTTTGACAAGGCCAAGTTGAAAGAAATGCTGACATTTGCAAATGCCGCCGCTTCGATTATCACAACCCGTAAAGGCGCGCTGCGGGTAATGCCTTCTAAGGACGATGTTGAGGCGTTGGTGCGGAAGTCGGTATAATGGAATTAAAAGCCGAAGAGACGCTGATTGCTGATTTGCGGGTATATTTATAAAGCGGTTTGGAAGTTATATGATACGGTTTCATCATATAACTTCATTTTTT
>DKYC01000169.1 GCA_002492295.1 Lachnospiraceae bacterium UBA7110 | reverse complement strand
TCGTTGCGACAAGATTCGAACTTGCGACCTCTGCGTCCCGAACGCAGCGCTCTACCAAACTGAGCCACGCAACGATACAATGCATTATCTATTATAATGCATTGTAAAAAAATTGCAAGTATTTTTTAAGATATTTCAAAGAAATATTTCAAATAATTTTACGAAATCCGTTTTCAAACCGTCATTTCCGCAGCACTTTCAGACAGGATTAATCATGATTTTATTTCGTTAAAGCCTGCACAATCTTAGGATAAACCCAAGCCCCTGCCTCACGGTCCAAAATCCGAAAATCTCCTCCGTTATCCCACCACAGATAAGAAATCCCAAATCGACGGCAAAATCCTACAAAATCCTGTGTCCAATGAACTCTGTCCTGTGTATTTCCTTTGTCAACACATCCAAACTCCGTGATAACCACAGGAATATTTTTCGCCAAGAAATACTTTTGCAGCAGCAAAAATTTTTGCTCTAAATTCTGTAATTCCGTCTTATCCATTCCCCAGCTTTGAACGGAATTTGCATCCAAACAAAAGTTCGACGGCTGATACAAATGAACCGCAACAATTAATCTGTCATCATCAGGCAGCTTTAATGCTGCCAAAGCGTCCTCCTCCACACGGTGGCAGTACGGGCAGACCATTAAAAAACGTTGTGTATTTTTCTTTCCGACATTTCGCACTGTTGTGACAAAGGTTTTATTTAATTCATTTACAAAAGCCTGTAAATCCGCTGTTCCGCCAGTCCATTCATAGGGACTGTTTTTTAGGCGAGGCTCGTTCAGACCTTCAAAAACAAGACGCTCATCATACTCCTGAAAACAAACCGCAATCTGTCTCCATACAGCGGCAAACTGCTTTGTAATATCCGCTTTTCTGTTCAAATCAAGATTTAACCAATCTTCATGATGCGTATCAATAATTACATAAAGTCCGCTCTCAAGCGCCATGTCTACGACTTCCCGAACGCGTTTCAGAAAATCCTCTTTAATTGTACCGTCCGCATTCAAATGCTCATCCCATGAAACGGGAATACGAACCGTCTGAAATCCTGCGTTATGAATTGCCGTAAACTGTTCTTTCGCAATCAGCGGATTGCCCCAACTCTTTTCATACTCCGCAAGGCTCATATTCGGGTTATACTGTAGCATATGTGCCACGTCCAATGAATTTCCGAGGTTTATCCCGCAGTTTAACTTTGCCGCAAATTCTGTTGCAGTAAGTGTTTTGGCGGAATTTTCTGCCGACGCTTTCTGAGTGGGTGCAGTAATTGCAGCGTTGTGAACCGCAGTCTGCTCCGTCGCATGAGCAACAAGCGGCGTAACCATAAAAAAACAAATCATTAGTGCTAAAAGCCTTTTTGCCATTTTTATACCTCCATACCATTTTATTTTATGCAGCTTAGTATACTTCGCCTGATAAACCCCACAATTCAAAAAAGAGCATAAATCATTTACCGTATTCCCGATATTTTTCTGTTAATTCTCTTCAACAAGTTTTTTTAACAACGCTACTGCATTTGGAAATTCCGTAATTGGCACTTCGCAGCAGGAGAGTGCGATATGTGCATATCCAGATTGGGCATGCACAATCTGGGCATATCCTTTTTCCTCCTTGCCGCCAAAGGCAAAAACCGACAGTCCGTGGCGCTGTGCCTTCTCGCAAAGCTGTTTGCTGTTCATTTGGCATTTTACTTTCAAATGAACCAAAAACACGGATTCCCCCATATAAATAGACGCATTGTCTCCAAACACCCGTTCCAGCTCTGCAGATAATGCTTTTGCCTTGTTGGTGTAAAGCCGTTTCAATTTTCGGATTTGACTTTCCAAATGTCCGTCCCGCAGGAACTGACAGAGCGCAAGCTGCTCCGACTTTGACGCGGTTTGGTTGTAGAGTGCTTTTTTTTCTTCATACAAGGGCAGCAGTGCGTCGGGCAAAATCATAAAGCTCAGGCGGATAGAAGGCAGAAGCAGTTTGGAAAAGGTACTCAGATAGACCACGTTATCGCCGCCTGCAAGCCCTTGCAGGCAGGGTATCGGCTTACTGAAGTACCGAAATTCATTATCATAATCATCCTCGATAATCAGCCTGTCATGCTCCGCGCATTCCTTCAGCATGGCAAGACGCTTTTCCACATTCATCACATCGCCAAGCGAAGTCATATGGGAAGGCGTCATATATAAAATATCGGCATTTTCCCTGTTTTTTACGAGCGTAAAGCCGTAGTCCTCAAATATCACCATGCCCTGAGCAAAGCGCGAATCGTGGAAACATACGTTCTTTCTCCGCTTGATGAGCGGGCATAGAATATTCATCAATGCCTGTGAGCCTGCGCCAACCACAATATTTTCCGGACGGCAGACAGCGTTGCGCTTATTGATGACATATTTACAAATAACCTCCCGCAGCTCGTATTCTCCCTGTGGTTCTCCATATGTCAGCATTTTCCCGTCCTGCCGCAGCGTATTTTTGATGTAACGCCGCCAAAGATTAAAATCAAAACTGTCGGCATCGACATTGTTTGACGTGAAATTATAACGGATGGTCTGCGCGGATACTTCGTGTGTGTTTTGCGTGGTATTGCCGGCGGTTTTGCGGACGGCACGACCCGTGACATAATATCCGCTTTGCGGTCGGGATATGATATAACCGTCTGCCGCAAGGCAGAGATACGCTGTTTCAACTGTCGTGCGGCTTAGCCCCAACTGCTGCGCACAGCGGCGTATCGAAGGCATCTTTATCCCCTCCGCAAGCCGCCCGGTTGTAATCAGTTCCTTGTAGTAGTCGTAAACCTGCAGATACCGCGTGGTCTGCGCAGCGTTTAAATCAAGTTTCATAAAGGTCCTTCCTTCCAATTCCTGTCCTAGGATTATACTGCCCTTAAAAAGAGTGGACTTTTTATTAATAATAGCATGACAGAATGAAGGGGGGCAAGCGTTTTCATGGCAATTGGCATTTGCAGTAAAAATGCACATAATCAATTATAGTAATTTTACAAATCTTATGTTATACTACTTTTAAAAGAATAAAACGATACCGTGAAACGGATAAGATTGTATAGCCGTTTTACGGTATTTTTGTGGGTAAAAAAGGAGCAAAACATACGGATGAAAATTGTAGTCTGTGACGACAGTATGGAGGATTTGGCGGAAATAGAAGGACTGCTGGCAAACTATAAAAAAGCGAACGCAAATATAAAGCTTGAAACAGAGCAGTATTCGGATGCGGAAAAGCTCTATCGTAATATACAAAAGGAAAAGATGGCAGACATTTATATACTGGATATGATTATGTCGAAAAAAACAGGGATAGACATTGGCAGTCAAATCCGGAGTACGGGTCAGGACAGCGTCATTATTTACATTACATCTTCAGACGACTTTGCGTTTGAAGCATACGGTGTTCGCGCTGTACGCTACCTGCTAAAGCCTGTCAGCAGGGAGCAGTTTTTTGAGGCACTTGATTATGCATTGTCCCTTACAAGGGTGGAAAACGACAGGATTTATCCTGTCAAAACAAAAGACGGAATAGTGGCAGTACCTTACTCTAAAATTGAGTACATTGAAAATTATTCACGTGTGCTGAATATCTGTTTAGTAAACGGGGAAACCATTCAGAGCATTTTTATCCGGAAATCCTTTGATGAGGAAATCAAAGAAATTGTTGAGGATAAAAGCTTTATACAGGTTCACAAATCCTTTTTGATTAACATGAACTATGTTAAAAAATTATCACAGGGAAATGTTATACTACAAAGCGGGAAAACCATTCCGGTTAGCAAGACAAGGGTAGCGGACGTGAAAAAGGGGTATCTTTTGTTTGTCTCGGAACGCTACAGTTAGGAGACCGACCCATGTATTATAAAAACATATATTATATGATAAGCCACTTTTTTTTAATGCTGTTTATGTACTTGTTCATCGTGCGCCGTTTCGCAAAAGCAAAAACGGCGGGGGTTTGTACGTTTTCGTTTTTGGCGTTGTGTATGACGGACTGCCTGAAGCTGAATGTATTTCCGGACAGTGATTTGTGCTATACGTTTGTAACGATTTTTCAGATATTTTTGGTGCAGTTTACAGGGCTTTTTATCTCGCAGAAGAGAGACAGCAAGGCATTATTTACAGGATTGACTGCGTCTAATTATGTTATTGTAGGAAGCGTTGCCGCGACGGTTTTTGACATTTGGACGGGAAATAAACCGCTTTCCCTGGCGGGGAGTTTTTTGGTGCATGCGGCTGCCCTGCTGATTTTGTATTGGAAAACCCGGAAATTATGGATTAAGTTCCAATATAAGGAAACTTTTCAGAACTGGTGGGAGTTATGCCTTATTCCCGTGCTATTTTACTGCAGTTTTTCTTATTTTGCGTTTTTTCCGAATACGCTTTATGATGTTCCGGAGAACGTTATTGGTGTTATCGTGCTGATTGCGACAATGCTGACCTCTTATGTGGTGGCATTCCGGTATGTGGAAAGCGAGTCCGAGCGGGCGGATACGTATTGGAAAAACGTAATGTTTGAATCGTATATCAAGGGATTGGAAAACCAGTATTATTTAGTGGAACAGTCGGAGAAAAACCTACGGATTCTGCGGCATGATATGCGTCATTATTCCAGTATGATTGATACGCTGCTGGAGCAGGGGGAGTACGATGAGATTAAGCGGGTAACTGCGCATATCAATACGGTCGCGGATGAGAATAAAATCCAAAAGTACTGTGAAAACCTGATTGCAAATACCATTCTTTCGCGTATGATGGAAAAGGCGGATGCGATGTCGGTGGCGGTGCGAAGGGATATTGTGATTGCAAAGGAAATCCCTGTTAACGGCTATGAGTTTGCGTTGGTTCTTGCCAATCTGTTCGAGAATGCGTTGGACTGTGTAAAGGATTTTAAGAAAGAACGCAAATATGTGGATGTGAAAATCCGCTGTGAAAAAGACAGCCTTTTGATTGATATGAAAAACGAGTATGACGAGGAGATTGTGTTTGACTCATATACGGGTTTGCCAAAAAGCAGAAAGGGCGGAAGCCACGGCTGGGGAATGCGGAGCGTACAGGCGTTTTCGGATAAAATTGGCGGAAATATCAGCTGCTATTGTGAGGAGGGGATGTTTCATATTCTGCTGTTTGCGAAGTTTTAACCTTTTTTGCGAAAAAAAGGAGATATATTGTTGCTGACAGGATATGATATAATGGAAAAGGGATTACTTTAGAGCCCCCTTCTAAACCATCTCCGGAAGAATGCCTGAAAAGGGCATTCTTCCTTATATAAAGGGTAAATGAGTCTAAATGGGCGGTAAATTTTCTCGCCGCATATATCAAAAATTCGCGGGTCTTGGAAAGAACGAGGGATTTTTATGCAGAAAACATTTATTAAATATACTGTCGCGATTGTGACGTCTGCAATTCTTTTGATACTTTTAATCAATTTTCTGATAAGCGGTCATACGCTTGAAAAACAGCAGTTCAATACTTTTTATACAAAAACAGAACAGGTTATCCATACACTGGAAAGCAATGGCATGGAACTTGAGTTAATAAAAGAAAGCCTGGATGAGGATTATCTGATCAGGGCACGGGCAGCAGCTTATGTGATGGAACGGCAGGAGGAGATTGTCACGGATGTACCACAGATGCAGTATTTGGCGAAGCTGCTGAATGTGGATGAGCTGCATGTCATTGATGAAAACGGAATGATTATATCGTCATCTGTTTCGCAGTATGTTGGCTTTGATATGACAAAGCATGATCAGACGCGGCCGTTTCTTGACCTTTTGAAAAGTGACGACGAGGATGCGTTTCTGATTCAGGAGCCGCAGCCAAACGCGGCAGAGGGCAACATGATGCAGTATGTGGGCGTTGTCAGGAAAGGGCAAAAAGGATTTATACAGGTCGGATTTATACCGGAGCGGCAGTTGGAGGCACAGTCGAGAAATACGTATGATTATATTTTTTCAAGATTTCCGACGGATATGAATGAGGAGCTGTATGTACTTGACCGTTTCACGGGGGAGGTTTTGGGGCATTCCGGAGGGATGGAGCAGGCGTTTACGGGAGAATGCTATCAGCTGGATTCTCTTTTGCGCTGCATGAAAGGGGAATACCTTAAAGGAAAGGACGGCAGCAGGCAGTATGTGGTGAGCCGCAGCTATGACGATGTGCTGATATGTGCTGCGCTTCCGGCAGACGTTTTATTTCGGAAACTGATGCAAAATACGTTTCACACGATGATTTACCTGCTGTTTATTGAGGCGGCGGTTATTCTGCTCCTGTACTGTCTTGTGAAATGGAAAGTGACAAACGGAATACACCGCATCATAGAGGATTTGTCATCCATTACGGAGGGCAATCTTGATACGACAGTGGAAGTCGGCGGTAACCGGGAGTTTGAGGAGCTAAGCGGCGGCATTAATGCGATGGTAAAAAGTATTATAAATCTTTCCGCCCGTATTTCCGCCATTATTGATATCAGCGGTATTCCGTTGGCGGCGTATGAGTACGGCAGCGGAGAAGAACATGTATTTGCGACATCGGGCATCGGAAAACTCTTGGAAATTCCAACGGAAAAAGTTACGGAGCTTTGCCGCAATGCGGATGCATTTGACCGCTATATGTGTTGGATTACAAGGGATGTCGTGGAGGGTGAGGAGGATGTTTACCGGATTAACGACATGAAGTATATCCGTATTCACATGTCTGAGTCGCAGAAACGCAAGCTGGGTGTTATCACGGATGTGACGACGGATATGATGGAAAAGAGCCGCATGCGCTATGAAAATACACATGATGCGTTGACGCGGCTTTATAAATATAAACATTTCCAGCAATTGGCAAAAGATATTCTGGAGAATATGCCGGAGGGAAAAACATGTGCGGCTGTTATGCTGGATTTAGATTATTTTAAGGGAATAAATGACACGTACGGGCATGATGCAGGGGACCGTTATCTTCAAAGCTTTGCGTCTGTTATGAAAGCAATGCCGCCGGAACATGTTTTAACGTCAAGACGTTCTGGGGACGAGTTCTGTATGATGATTTACGATTGTGACAGCAGGGAGGATGTTGTTGCATATTTGGAGGATTTTTACAGAAGGCTTGGAGAACATACGGTCGCACTGTCGGATACGGAGAAACGTGTTATCAGCGCGTCTGCCGGATTTGCATGGACTTCGGATTCAAATGAAACCATAGTGTCGCTTCTTGGCTGCGCAGATGAGGCGCTTTATCAGGTGAAAAATACAACAAAAGGGACATATGGGGAGTATGGGAAACCGTCTGAAAATTAATAAACAGACTTGTCTGTCATAACCATGATATGATAATATACAAATAGAACGAAAAATAACGTCAATTAATAAGGCAGACGAAAGGAATGAAAACAGTATGGACAAAAAAGCAATGTATAACTTAACGTATGGTTTGTTTATCTTAACCGCAAGGGACGGCGAAAAAGACAATGGTTGTATTGTAAATACAGTATCGCAGGTGACGACGGAGCCAAACCGGATTGTCGTGGCGGTAAACAAACAAAATTACACGCATGACATGATTGTAAAAACAGGCGTTTTCAATGTGTCAATCCTGACCGAAAACTCCAAGTTTGAAACTTATAAGCACTGGGGCTTTCAGAGTGGCAGGGATGTCGATAAAGTGGAGTCGATTACGTATCAGAGAGCGGAAAACGGCGTGATTTATCTGGCAGAGGAAACGAACGCGTATCTCTGCGCAAAAGTGGTTTCTGCGACGGATTTGGGGACACACACCCTGTTTTTGGCGGATGTGACCGACTGTGGTGTTCTTTCACAGGACGCGTCCGTAACCTACAGTTATTATCAGAAAAATATTAAGACCGCGCCCGTATCGGCAGAGAAGAAAAAGGGATTTATCTGTACGGTATGCGGTTATGTGTATGAGGGCGATACGCTTCCCGATGATTTTATCTGCCCGTGGTGCAAGCATCCCGCGTCGGATTTCAAACGGATTGAATAGCAGCCTGTAAAGTGCAAAGGAAATGGAAAGGGACAGATGACTTTTTTGGAAAATCATTTGCCCCTTTTTACTGTTAAAAAGAGTGAACCGAAAAGAGGAGTGAATCGAAAATGAAGATTATTGACATGCACTGTGATACAATATCCGAACTGTGGGAGCTTGGACGCAGCAAAAAACCGCAAGGACTTGCGTCAAACAGCCTTCACATGGATATTCAGAAAATGAAAACAGCCGGATACATGTTGCAGAATTTTGCCATGTACATAGACCTTAAAAAAGACCTTGACCCGTTTTCGTATGTATGCAGCCTAATGGACATCTTTTATGAAGAGATGGAGAAGAACAAAAACGACATCCGTGCCGTCAAAACCTATGAAGAAATCATGGAGAATGAGCGCAGTGGAAAAATGTCAGCACTGCTTACAATCGAAGAAGGCGGATGCTGTAAAGGACAGATAAAAAATCTGGAGGCGCTTTATGAGCGTGGTGCGCGTATGATGACCCTGACATGGAATTATCCCAATGAACTGGCAAACCCCAACATTGTGCAAAGAGAAACGGATACGAACGGCTTTCCTTTATTTGACAGCACAAACGGTCTTACCAAAACAGGTTTTGCGTTTGCCGAGCGGATGGAAGAGCTTGGCATGATTATAGATGTATCCCACTTATCGGACGCAGGCTTTTGGGAAATCGCGGGCTGCACCAAAAAGCCTTTTGTCGCAAGCCATTCCAACGCCCGTACCCTTTGCGGACACGCAAGAAATCTTACGGATGAAATGATAAGAACCATTGCCGAACGGGGCGGCGTAACCGGACTCAATTATTACGGATGCTTTTTAAACGGAAAAAATGACAGTACATCAACTGCCGCAAGAATTGCCGAACATGCGCGTTATATTGCGAATATAGGAGGCATGGAATGCCTTGGCTTAGGTTCGGATTTTGACGGAATAGAAGGCAATCTGGAAATCGCGGACTGCTCACAGATGTATAAACTGTTTGACGCTTTGGAGTCGGCAGGATTTTCGCAGGATGCGATAGATAAAATCGCATATCAGAATGTGCTGAGGGTTTACAGGGAGATTTTGTAAGTAACTATGTGATTATAAATTGTTTTTATAAATTTTTAACAAAAACCGGGTGAATATTATGCAAAAATATGTTAAACTGTTCCCATAGGCACTGTGGAAATAATCATAAAATAAAAATTTGGAGGAAGGACAAGGAGTAACAGCATGATTTCAGTAAAGAAAAAAGAAAAGGAAGTAATTTTTACCTTATCCACAAATAACAGCAGTTATCAAATGAAGGCGGACCATTACGGCGTGCTGCTGCATTTATATTACGGAAAAAAAATAAACGACAGCGATGACTTGTCGGATTTGATTTTTATGACGGACATGGGATTTTGCGGAAATCCTGCCTGTGTAGGGAAAAACCGCACTTACTCCCTCGACAGCCTGCCGCAGGAGGTATCCGGATTTGGCGTCGGAGATTACCGTGACAGCATGGTTGCGCTTTTACATGCAGACGGAAGCCGCGCAGCCGAGTTTCGGTTTGACAGTTACGAAATCCTTGACGGTTCCTACGGAGTGGACGGTATGCCCGCACTTTATGACACAGACATCACAAAAGGGGAATCCCTTATTATTACAATGCGTGAGGTCGCGTCGGATGTCCTTTTGAAGCTGTATTACGGCGTATACGAAAAAGAGAATATTATCACAAGAGCCGCAAAAATAATCAACAAGGGGCAAAGCAGTATTACAGTAGAACGGCTGCTGTCCATGAATTTGGACATGATGTTCCAAAATCCGGACATGATTTATTTTACGGGAAGACATGCTTTTGAAAGAGCGCCCGAGCGTGTTCCCGTAAAACATGCAAAAATAGAATTTGGCAGTGTGAGAGGCACCTCAAGCCACCAGTACAATCCCTCTTTTATCCTTTGCGACGGCAATGCGAACGAAGATTGCGGCAACTGTTACGGCTTTTGCCTTGTCTACAGTGGAAACTTTATTGCCGCAGCGCAGAAGGACCAAAAAAACCAGGTGCGTGTGCAGATGGGCATTCATCCGAACGGGTTTTCGTATCTGTTAGGACAAAATGAGGAGCTTATGGCGCCGCAGGTCATCATGGGTTTTTCAGATACAGGATTTGCAACGCTTTCGCATCAGTATCATGATATTTTAAGGGAAAATATGTGCCGTGGGAAATATAAGCATGAAAAGCGCCCCGTTCTGATTAACAACTGGGAGGCAACTTATTTTGACTTTGACGGCGAAAAGCTTTTGGGCATCGCAAAGCAGGCATCTGAGCTTGGCATTGAAATGCTGGTGCTTGACGACGGCTGGTTTGGAAAGCGCGATGACGATTTCAGCGGACTTGGCGACTGGTATGTCAACGAGAAAAAGCTTGGGGGAAGCCTGAAAAAGCTCGGTGAGAGTGTCAACGCGATGGGAATGAAATTCGGTTTGTGGTTTGAGCCGGAGATGATATCGGAGGACAGTGATTTATACAGGGAGCATCCCGAGTGGGCGGTTGCCATTCCGGGACGCGAACCAAACCGCAGCAGATACCAGCTTGCGCTTGATATGGGCAGGGCTGACGTGCGGGACTACCTGCTTGAGCGAATGACCGATATTTTGAGCAATGTACCAATTATATATGTCAAATGGGACTTAAACAGAAGCATCTGTGACATGTACAGCCATGCGTCGGGAACGGAACACAGCGGTGAGCTGTATCATAAATATGTGCTCGGCGTTTATGACTTGTTGGAACGGCTTCTTGCACGCTTTCCTGATCTTTTGCTTGAGGGCTGCAGCGGCGGCGGTGGACGCTTTGACGCGGCAATGCTCTATTATTCACCGCAGATTTGGTGCAGCGACAACACGGATGCAGTCAACAGGCTTACCATCCAGTATGGTACAAGCTTCTTTTATCCGATAAGCAGTGTCGGCTCGCATGTTTCCGTCTGTCCGAACCATCAGACAGGGCGTACCGTACCGTTTCAGACGAGGAGCGATGTGGCAATGGCAGGCAGTTTTGGCTATGAGCTTGACTTGGGAAAGCTTTCCGCGGAGGAAAAGGAGCAGGTAAAGGGGCAGGTGGAACAGTTCCACGCATTTTATGACCTGACGCATGAGGGCGATTATTACAGGCTTACAACGCTTGGGAACGACGACTGTATGGCGTGGGCGTTTGTGGCAAAGGATAAGCGCAGGGCAATGCTTACGCTTGTAAAGACGCAGAGCGAGGGAAACCCTGTTCCGACCCATGTTTTCATGAAAGGACTGGCGTACGATAAGAACTATAAATGTATTTTAAAAAATGACATAAGTGTCATAAACAGCGGCGCTGCATTTGTAAATGCGGGAATAACAATCCCGTGGATTATGACGCAGTATGAGAGCGCTGTGATACAATTTGAGGAGGCATAGAAGCGGTAGGTAATAAAGGGGGATTGCGTATGCATATACAGATACAATGCTGTGGTATCGTTTTAATGCTGGTGCTTTTCTATTTTTATATGCGCCAAAAACGAATATCACTGGACACCCAAAGGGCATTTTTAGGCGTTTTTTGGGCAACCTTTATCTGCATTATAATGGATATCCTTTCCATCGGTGTCATCCAATACCGGCACGTGTTCACAGAGCCGGTGGCAAAATTTGTGGCGAAAACATATCTTGTGACACTGCTTGGCGTGGCGTTCAGTGCACTTTCATATATGTGCGTGGACATTTACACGAAGAAGGAGTGCTACCGAAAACAGATGGGAGTATATCTGCTTATGACACTTGCCGGAATTGCCGGCATCTATGCGGTACCGCTTTATTACCAATATACGAATGACGGTGCGGATGTGAAATATACATATGGACCAAGCGTTTATGTAACATATGGTATGGCGCTGCTGTTTTTCGTGCGGATTTTATATCTGCTTAGGAAAGAGAAGGATAAGATTAATTCCAGAAGAAGGGAAGCCGTGTATTTATGGTTGTTCGTTTGGGTTGCCGCGTCTCAGGTACAGTTTATGTATACAGATATCCTGATTGTGGCATTTGCGGGCGCAATTGGCATTATGGTGCTTTATCTGAAGCTGGAAAATCCGGAAACCAATCTTGACAGGAGTACAGGGCTGTTTAACAGCGGTGCGTTTTATCAGTATACAAGGCAGCTTTTTGCCAAGGATCAGGACTTTTCGATTTTTGCGATTATTTTTGAGAATACGGCGTACCAGCATGTATCTTTAGATAAACGCGCGTTCATCAGAATGCAGATTGTGGAGTACCTTTTAAGAATAGAGGATGCCTATTCCTTCAAAAATGCCGAGGACGAGTATCTGATTGTGTTTCCGAATATGGAAACGGCAAAAAAACGTGTGGAGGATATCCAAAGGCGGTTTGCGTCGGGATGGGGGGAATATAACGGTGATACCGTGAAGCCATGCTGGCTGTATCTTCCTCACGCCAATATTGTAAATCAGGCGGAAATCCTGCTGTATTTAATCCGTTATATCAGGCATGATGAAAAAACCTTTACGGAAAACCGCTTTCACTGTGTCGAAAAAGACAGCGTGGACAAAATACACCGGGAGCGGGAGGTTGTTCAGTTGATTTTGGATGCAATGGAAAATGACCGTATTGAGGTTTTTTACCAGCCGATTTTTTCCACAAGTGAACGCAGTATTACGTCTGCGGAGGCACTGGTCCGTATCCGTGACCGGGACGGAAAGATTGTCCCGCCGGGTGTGTTTATAGATACTGCCGAAAAGAGCGGTATGATTTTAAAGCTTGGCGCGGTTGTTTTTGAAAAGGTGTGCAGATTTATTACAAAATACCCGCTGGAACGTTTTGGAATGCAGTACATAGAGATTAACCTGTCCGTGATACAATGCGGCTATGAGCATTTAGCACAGGATTACATTGATATTATGGAGCGCTATAAGATTGATCCGAAGTACATTAATTTGGAAATCACGGAATCCGCCTCCACAAACGCAAAAAAGACACTGCTGAACAACATGGAGGATCTGATAAGCTATGGCGTGCGGTTTTCCCTGGATGATTTTGGAACGGGGCAGTCTAATTTAAATTATATTGTGGATATGCCGGTGAATATCGTCAAGTTTGACAGAAGTATGACAAACGCGTATTTTGAAAACGGAAAAGCGAAGCATGTGATGGAAGCGGCAATTCATATGATACACGGGATGAATTTGGAGATTGTGTCGGAGGGAATTGAGACGAAGGAGCAGTATGAGACGATGGAGGATTTGGGAATCAGCCATATACAAGGCTATTATTTCTCGAAGCCGCTGCCAGAGGATGAATTTATCCGCTTTTTGGAGGACAGCCTGCGCCAAAATAGGGATGTGGGTTAAAGAAAAAGCCTGTCGTAATTTACGGCAGGCTTGAATAAATTCCGGCAATTTGTGCTGCTTTTTCGGGAAAATTCGATTTTAGATACATCAGATACTGTAAGGAACTTCCTTCGTAAGGCTGAATGTCTCCCAACAAACCGACCTCGTAGCAGTTGCGCAGCACATTGATTATGCAGTTTTCCGTGTGGTCTTCCTTGCAGTCCTTGCACTCTTTTAAAACATGTGCAATTGCAGTCTCCAGCTCCACTTCGTCAAACAGTTTCACATCCATTGTCGGAATATTGCGCACACCGCTGGGCACATTCTTTTTAGGAGCGGCCTTGAAATTTTCGATGCATCTTTTTGCGTACCCTATGATACAGTGCGTATTCTGGCATTCGCCGCACAGGTCTTCACCTCTGCAGCAGTTTTCCAAATCGTTTTCAATTAATGCAACATTTAGTCCTTTCTTATGTGTGTCCGCCATACAAGCTCTCCTTTTTGTCGTTATAAATATTTAAGCGGCATAATCCACATTTGCGCCGCGCATATTGATTGCGTCGAGCGCCTTTTGGTTTTGGGTGTATGGATTATCCTCGTTCGAGTATTTAATGGAAGTCTTTGTAAGACCGCCTGAAACATATGTGCGACCGCATTCGGGACAGATTGCAGTCTGAATGGTAACGGACGCGTTTACAACCTTGCCGTTATTTTTGGCTGCCTTTTTGTATGCATTGGAAACATGCTCATTCTCATGTGCGCGTACCCTTGACGCGGCAGACTCCGGTGAGATGTGGGCAGCTGCCTTAAATGATACATTGCCTTCATCGGAGCCGTCCTGGTATTTACGGTTTTTACAGGTTTCGCATTCTTCCGGGGAAGACTTGCGCCCGGGTTTTTTTATGGAATCCGGATTGGCACTTTTTTTCCCGTCTTCGATACCGGAAACGGCGTTGACATTCTGCTCCTGCAATGGCTTCTCAAGTGGCTTTTTATAGATTGAATTGTAAGGCTGATATCCCGAAACACTTCCTATCGTCATATGGATTCCCCCATTCTTATTTCTAATCTTTTTGGTTAATAATAGTATCATAATACCGTTTTGCAGCAGATTTGCAGAAATAAAACTGCTGTATAAGCTGAGTATAGCATAGTAAATATATGGAAAGCAATAGTTTCTTGTGATGAACCCAAAACAAAAAGGATAAAGGAAGCGTTGAAAATAATTGTGAATACCTATTTAAATTTTGTGGAAAAAGCAGTATAATAAATACCAAAATGTGGAAAAGGGGATTATGACCATTTGTACAGTTAAGAAAGGGGAAATCAGATGTTTTACAGGGGGTTCGCGATATTACTGTGCAGTTGTCTGATAGCGGGAAGCCTGCCACAGACAATTGTTGCAAAAGAACCTGTGCAAACAGAAAGTATAGGCGCAGAAATAAACCAGCTGAATGAGGAAGACGGGGAGGAAAAGAAGGAAGAGGACAAAAAGGAAGAGGATCCAAAGCCCGAACCTGCCCCAGAACCGGAGCCGGAGCCAAAACCGGAGCCTGAACCGGAACCAAAACCGGAACCGGAGCCTGAACCGAAACCGACGGAGGAAAAGCCAGAGGGCGGGGATACGCCAACGCAGACAGAAGCGCCGCCTGAGACGCAGACTGAGACACAGGAAAGCCCGGAAGGACCGACGCAGACACAGCCGCCAACCGAGACACAGACCGAGACGCAGCCGCCAGAACAGACAGAAACACAGCCACCGACACAGACGGAGACAGAGGAACGTCCGGAAACGCCTTCCCAAACGCAGACCGAAACACAGACAGAGGAAAAGTCGGAGCCAAAATCGGAGGAGAAATCAGAGCCAAAGTCAGAAGAGGAAAGCAAAAGGGAAGAGTCGAGCAGGGTTGAAGAGTCAAAAAAGGAAAAAGAGAGTAAAACAGAAAAGCCAAGTGTCGTGGAATCGTCATCTGCGGAGGAATCGTCTTCTGAGGAGAAAAGCTCCGAGTCAGAGGAAGAGAAACTCTGCAGGACCATTAAGAACGGGCAGGGCATAAACGTTACGTTAAAGGCATCTGGCGCGAAGGAGCAGCTTTTTAAGTTTACTGCTCCCAGTGCAGGTTATTACAACTTTTTTGTGGACGGCGCAGACGTGGGTAATGTCAGGAATACAATCTATGACAGCGTAAAGGATAAGAACCAGATTAAGCAGAGAACATATCAGGATAAAGTAAGATACCTTTTGCTATATATGGAAAAAGGGCAGACCGTTTATCCCGCGATTGGCATGGCAGGAGATACGGAAGCCGGAAAAACCATTCAGTTTGGTGTTAAAAAGGCAGTTGTGGCATCTCTCCAGCAGAGGGAAGGGGGATATACGGCAACGGCATCTTCCGTCAAGGCAGATATCGGATGGAAGCCGGCAAGCCGGACATTAACGACAGACATTACAATCAGCAGTGGAGCAGAAGCGGGATCCGGGCAGAGTTATCTGTGGCAAATTGTTTATGGAAACAGTGATATAGGATATACCTATACGGAGGAAACCGTAAGCCTGAATGCAAAAAAGGAAAAAAGCATCAGCGGACTGACTTCCTCCCAGGAATACAACTTTACAATGTATCTTTTGAACAGTGGTACAAAGGCACTGGAGGCAGTGCTTGTTTCTGATTCCGGCGCAATTAAGCTAAAGACGGGCGCGTCAAAAGAAAATGTGATTTTCAGAGGTACCCGTTCTACTTACGACAGCATTACGATTGACATTGAAGCAGTTGATCCTGTGACAAAGATTAATTATGGACCGCTTGCGGAGTACGAAAAAGAAGTCAGCATACAGAAACATATCAGCGGTTTGGGGCAGGTCAGCGTTTCGGGACTTGAACCTGCTACTACATATTATTTTGAATTTTATAATGCAAGCGGAATTGTAACGGCTTATACTACCGTCGAAACGAAGGAATATCCCGCAAAGGTAAATTACACGGTAAAGGCGCAAGGCCCTGACAGTATTTCCATACAGGCGGATATTACGTCGTACGATGGCAATGTCCCGTCTTCTTTCAACCTATGCTATGAGATCCTGGACGAATACGGAAAAACGCTGGTATCCGGTATGGAAAAGACGGATACGAAGGGGCTTGGGCAGTGGAGTATTGGGGCAAGGGCAGATGACCTGGAGGCATCTACAAGATATACCGTCAGGGTATGGATTAATGAACCCGGTTATACAGGTCACTTTAAAGAAACGGCAAGAACGGTTACGACGGATAAACCGCCTTTTCCTGCCGATAGCCTTAAGGTAAATATTGTTAAAAATAATACAAAGTCATGTACCGCGGATTATACTGTTACGATAGAGGACTATCTAAAGGCGGTCAGTGGAAAAATAAAGTACAGAATGAAGGATTCGCTTGGCGAGTATGAAGTAGTGGAAATCAGTGTCCGGAAGGGAAAAACGAAAGGAACGCTTACAGGACTGCAGGAGGGTTCGGAATATGAATATGAGGTTCGTCTCTCGGGTGTGGTAAAGCGCGGAACTTTTAAAGTAGGGACAGCAGCAATCCGCCCGGAGCTTTCGGCGGACACAGGGGCTTATGATTCCATTATTTCGTATAAGTTAAACAGCACACAGCTCCAAAAGGGAACGGCATACAGTGTGAAGCTGTATTATTATAATCCGGAGACAAAGCTTTATGCGGAAGCCGTGGGGGCAGGCAAGATGAACCTTACGGCATTGGAGGATTATACGGCGTCGGTGCAGGCAGCTGACCTGATGACGCTTTCCCCGAATACGCAGTACGGGTTCAGGTGGGAGCTTTATGCGGGTCCGGCGGTTGCACAGACCATATACCAGCTGGTAACGACGGAGAAATCGGAAGTTGATGTTGAAATTACCGCAAATACGGTGGATGCAATCAATTACAATATTGGTATTAATGGCAGAACGGAAAATATCTCCAACGATATTACGCTCTTTACGTATATCCGTGAGGAAGATGGCGAATACAGGAGATATGGCGATAGTTTTAACCTTTATAAGTCAAAAGAATATAAGACGGAAAACCGTATGCTTTCGGGACTTACCGATGAAAAAACCTACACGGTATCGTTCCGCGATATTAAGGGTGGCGAGTATGGAACATTTACGTTTACCTTTGAGGCAAAAATAGACGGTGTCATGATGGGTGTGACGTCTTTAGCGGCAGGCGCACATAATTTCGTCGTGCAGGCATCCATTGAGGGTGAGACGGATTTTGAAAACCAGTATGCGGTGCTGTTCTTTAAGGAAAAAGATGAAGAGGACTGGGACATCAGAAGCAGTCTGCTTGAGAAGGGGCAGACGGCGTGTGGTTTTGAGCTTACAAGCTACCTGAGTGATGATTTGAATGCGGATACGATTTATGAGTTTGTAATGGGAGTCAGTGACACTGCGTTCCCAAAAACATCAGCAGGATTAAAGGGCACCTATTCCAGTGAGGTGCTGACACAGGCAGACGCAAGAAGTCTTACCAACGTCAGTGCAAACAGCGGATATTCTTATATTTCACTGAAAGCGGCGCTGACAAACAATCCAATTAACACGAATTCCTATATCTATGTGTTTTACAAAGAAGCGGATGAATGGGAGTGGACGAAGAGCAGTGAATCGTTCATTATAAGTGATACGACAGGAGGTATCCTGACTTTTATAAAAGGTTTAAAAGCGGGTACGGAATATGACTATATTGTGGCGGTGAGCGACAGTGGTTATAATACCTCATTGTATGAGATTGAGGAGGATATGCAGCAGTCGGGAAGCATTACCACAAAGAGTGCGGATATTGCACTTGAACTTACAGCCGACGAAGAGCATAGTACTGCAGGAAGCGAGCTGCTTACGGTGAAGGCGGCAGGCGTGGAGGGAATGAAGAAGCTTAAGGCAGTGCTTACGCTTGCCAGTGAAAACGGTGAAGAAAATGCTGTTCAGGAGGTCGAACTCCTGGAAGAGGACGGATACACGGCAGGGGTATGTTTTGACGGACTTTCCCCAGAGACGGCATATACGGTGACAAGTGTGGAGCTTAAGGTAATGGAAACTGTTATCGGTGAGTGCTACGCGGGCACCGTGGCACATTTGGAACCGCAGTTTTGTTTTACGACGAAAAGTGTGAAGCTGCCTGAGAGCATCCGTATCCCCCAAGAACAAATTAACCTATTAAATGACACAAGTGTCATTTTTACGGCGGAAATTTTCCCGTCCGATGCTTCTGGTGAGATTCTTTGGAGCAGCAGCAACGAATCGGTGGCGACGGTCGATAAGAATGGAAATGTACACGCACTGGCACAGGGAGACGCGGTGATAACGGCATCCTCTGCATATTCGGCAGAACTTTACGCGCAGTGCAGTGTGTGCGTGAAGTCGTATGCGGTAGTGGGGAAAACTGCGGACGGAAGCCTTGGAAAGAGTGAAGACAGTTGGAAGCTTTATAAGGGATATGGATTTGATATTGCATTTTGTGAGGTGCTGCCTGACGGTACGCTGATGGAACTTTCCGACTATGAGACTGTGTCTGATAAACCTTCGGTAGCAAAAATATCGGATGATGTGCTTACAGGAGTCGGCGTAGGAAAGACAGGGATTACCTTAAAAAAAGATGGCATTGATATCCGTATCAATGTGAGTGTGGCAGCGGCTCCTGAACATTTTGAGATTACCGGGCTTTTGGCGAAGGATGCGAGATATCCGGCAATAAAAACGGATGACGCGTATGAGATTGCTTTAAGGGAAGGTATCCGGTATGAGGTGGGCGCAGCGCTGATTCCGTCAGGAAACTTCAATGCGCAGATGTTTCACTGGAGTTCATCGGATACCAGTGTACTGGAAATAAATGACAGAGGCGTTATTAATCCGATTGGTGCAGGAACGGCGACTGTTACGGTAACACCGGCATATGGGATGCTGATGGAAGGACAGGAGACATCCTTTCTGGTTCATGTAAAGCCGGTTCCTGAAAAGAAAACATCACAGATTGTTGTTGGGGAAACAGGAAAAGAAATCAGGCTGAAAGAGATTGCGGTTGACGAATATCTTGGAACAGGATGGGAGTGGAAACATCCGGAAACGTTGGTTTATATGCTTCCAGAGGATGCGGAGCCGTATACATTTGAGGCGGTATGCATAAAGGAAGGCTTTTATGCCTGTGAGAGCAGTGTAAAGGTATATTACGGAAATGCCTTGACGGGGGCAGCGGCGGAAACGCAGACCGCGGAAGAAACAGTGAATGAGGGAGAAACAGCACCGGCCGCTGTGCAGCAGACAGAAAACGGAGAAGCGCCAAAAGTATCCGTTAAGGAAATAACGGTAAATACGGCGTATAATTACAGGGACAGCATCGGCAAGGAGCTCTCCGCGAAGCAGTATGGAAGCATTGAAATTAGCACAACGGATGGACAGTATATCAGGAGTGTGGAGCTGACCGGCGACGATGGAACAGAACCATCAGATGTCCTTGAGATTTGTGATTACAGTGTTCACGGTTATCTGGTAAGACCTGTTTCAGGGGAGCTTTCGCAGGGAACATACAAGTGCAGGATTAAGGTAATGACAAATACTTCCAAGGAGCCATACCTTTATCCGATAAAGGTGAAAGTTATTCATGCGAAACCGAAGCTTTCCGCGGAGATTACAAAGGATATTAATCTGTTTTACACAACAGATAAGGGGCAGCTTTCGATTTCTTCTGAGATTGCCGGGATGAAAGTGGATTCCTTAAGCTGGCTGGATGCGCTTGAGAGTGCGGATAGTGGGTTTATAATTGATGCGGCTGCAAAAAAGGCGGATAACGGGGCAGTATATTATGATATTTTACAGAATAATATAGCGGTTTCGGAAGGGACGCTCGCCAATAAGGGGGCAGCGGAAGGAACACTTACTGTCATGCTAAAGGGGGTGTGTGAACCGTATCAGTTCAGGATTCATATAAAGACCTGCTACAGAAAGCCTAAATTAAGACTTACGGATTATAGTACAGGTGCGGGCAGCAGTGTTGTCTCCGCGGCAAATGGAAATGAGGCGGCAATCAAGGTTTATGACGTGACTCAAAAAAGGATGCTTCGCTGCGGTGGCGGTTCGCAGTACAGCTATGATGATGTGTACTGTGAAAATGATATGGCTGTTATCAATAAGGGAAAGGGCTATTATTCGCTGAGGGTTTCTTATGATGGGAATGCGAAGCTTGCGTTTGTTTTTGGCGCAAAAGACTGGCGTGACACTGTGCGGGCAGAGTATATGATTAAGAGTGTGACCCCGTCAGCGGTAGCCGATAAGAGTCGGATTATGTTTAATGCGGCATACCGTGACAGTGCAAAGATAAATATCTCACTGAAAAACTGTACGGGAGGGGCGCAGCTTTCCGATGTGGAGATAAAAGGGGCAAATGAAAAATCACAGCAGCTTATGGAAAATAATGCCATTCAGTTTATTCATGAGGGCAGCAGCGTGACTGTGGACTTCGCGGGAGCAGACAGCACGGGCAGTTATGCCTATAAGCTGACCCCGTATTATACAAATTACGGTTTGGGTGAGAGAAAGGCGCTGAATACGCTGACACTGCACGTAAAGCTGATAAGGGGTAATGTAAAAGCGCATACGGATATAAAGCATTCCGCGGATAATAAAATCAGTATAAATACCAGTTTTAGCAATCTTGGCGATATGCACAAAGTAAAGGGTGCGCGGCTTGTAGGAGAATACAGCAGATACTTTACGCTACAAAGAAGCAGTTATGATATGTCCATTGTTAACCCTGAGCTTTCTATAAAAGTAACGCGGCAGGAGATGTTAAAGCCGTCCAGGACGTATAAAATGTCGGTAGTGTATACAATTGAAACCGGCTCAGGTGCATCCTATGAAGTGCAGAGCAGGGAATTTAAGGTTCCATTCCAATAAAATGGCATCAAGAAATGTCAACCTATAAAATAAATGGGTTGACATTTCTTCCGCTTAAATGTAAACTGATATTACAGACAAGGTTAACATTAAAAAGCACAAAAGGAGTAATGAAAATGGAAGCATCAAAGATTGAAAAAACGAAATGGAACACAAAAACAATGACACTGATAGGTGTAATGACGGCGGTAATCTGTATAATGGGACCGCTCTCCATTCAGCTGCCGGTAAGTCCGGTGCCGGTTTCACTTGGAACCCTTGCAATCTATTTTGTAATTTATGTGCTGGGAATGAAAAGGGGTACTGCCAGCTGCTGTATTTATTTGTTGACAGGCTTTATCGGAATTCCGGTATTTACAGCATTTACAAGTGGACCGGCAAAGCTTTTGGGACCGACCGGAGGATATCTGCTCGGATATATTTTTATGGCGCTGATATGCGGTTTTGTTGTTGACAGGACAAATAATGTGTTCCTCTGTTTTTTGGGAATGCTTCTTGGAACAGCTGTATTGTATTTATTCGGAACGGTTTGGCTGGCACGTCAGGGGAATATGACATTTCCTGAGGCACTGGCGGCGGGCGTCCTTCCGTTTATTTTGGGAGACCTTGCAAAAATAGTGATAGCGATGATTGTAGGCGGGCAAATTAAAAAACGGCTTAGAAGTGCAGGATTAATATAAAGTCCTGCACTTGTTTTTTTTGGGGATTTATTATATAATATCCATAAAAGGTAGTCAAATTATGGAAATATTTCATAGTGCGAAAAAGGAGGACTGTCAATGAAGAAAAAATGGATGGGAAAATTAGCCATGCTGCTTGCCGTGACTTTGTTTATGACACAGGTGTCATATTTTCCGGCAAAAGCAGCAGAAGTTTCTGTGGAGCGTTTTGATGAAGCAGAAACGGAATTGGAAGTTTTGACAGAACGTGATACAGAACCGGAACAGACAGCGGGAACAGACGAAGAACCGGAACAGATGGCAGGAACGGATACAGAACCGGAACAGCCAATAGGAACGGATGTAGAACCGGAACAGGCAACAGTAGTAGAGAGTGAAGCTGCGGCTGAAACAGAGACAACGATTGCTGCCGAAGAGAAAACGGAAACGGAAGCAGTAACCGAAACCGTGCCGGAAAGCAGTATCGGTACAGAGACAGAACCAATAACGGAAATCGGGACGGAATCCGAAAGCGTTGCAGAGACAGAAGTTATAGAGGAGCAGCTTGGGGAAAGTGACACCTCTTTATCGGGAATATCGTTCGAGCTTTTTGATGTAAGAGATTCGGAGGAAACGAACGCGAAATTACTCAATACGGACGATGGGAAGCAGGCTGTTTATGTGTTTGGCAGTTTTACGACTTGCTACAATACGGCTGCGGCAGTAAGGGCGCTCTCAAAATGTGTTACATACTATGACAAAAATAAGATTTCGATGTTTGTGATTGACATCGGTTATGTGGACTCACAGGACTTGGCTTCATGGCTTGACAGCAACAAAATATCAGAAGATGTAGTGGTAGGCAGCATTCTTTCTTCCAGCAGGGAAAAAAATTTTTATGAAACCTGTGCTGATAAGACGGTTGGATATGGCAGTTTTACAATGCCGATTATTGTGTATAGAGGAACAGATGGGGCTATTTATACCCATACTACAGGATATCAGACCGAATCAGCGATTTGCACCAATATTGAAGCAGGCGGGCTAAACAAATCAACAGGGTCAGAGGAGGAACCTGTAGGAGAAAAAGAGGGATTGCTTTATGTTTCGTCAGGATTGAAATACAGTATGGCGTATGAGATTCTTGACCTTGTAAATGCAGAGCGGGAAAAGGAAGGTCTGCCGGCACTCGTGATGGACAAGGATTTGCTTGACGCGGCAATGCAGAGGGCGGTTGAGTGCGAAGTATATTATGCTTCCGACCATACGAGACCAAACGGACAAAGATGCTTTACCGCATCTACTAAGATGAACGGAGAAAATATTGCATGGGGATACGGCAGTGCGGCACAGGTAATGAATGCATGGATGAGTTCTGAGGGACATAAGGCAAATATTTTAAGGGCGGAATTTCATTCCATCGGAATCGGTGTGGCTGACACAGGCGGAGGACTTGCCTTCACACAATGCTTTGGCGTGGGGAAAGCAGAGACGCTGCAGAAACCATCGGATGTTGCGTCTAAAACATTTGAGGTGAGATATATAAAATCGCGCGTGGCGCCATCCCTTACACAAAGCAGCGTGAACCTTACACCGGGAGAAACGTATTCTGTTGCTATCAGGACATTAAATGCTCCTGTAAGCTATTACCTTGACAAAATTATGGCAAACTCCTATACATGGAAAAGCAGCGATGAAACTGTGGCAGCAGTGGATGAATTTGGAAAGGTTACGGGCATAAAGGCGGGAAAAGCGACAGTTACCGGAACAAACGTTTTAAATAAAGAACATACGCTGACTTTGGAAGTAACAGTGGAAGGAAATCTGCCGAATGTTTCCTCTATTACACTGAATGAAACGTCACTCCAGTTAAAGGAAAACGAAACGTTTCTGCTGGTTGCAACCGTAACAGCCGATGCCGGCAACGTAAAGGTTTCGTGGAGCAGTTCGGATGAAACAGTGGCAGCTGTAAGTGAGAACGGGCTGGTTACCGCAAAGTCGGAAGGTGCGGCAGTCATTACAGCTACATGTTATGGAAAGAGCGCAACCTGTAACGTCAGGGTAGAAGGTATACAGGAACCGTTAAAAACATATACCGTGACTTTTGATACGGATGGAGGAAGCTCGGTAGATCCGGTCATTGTTTACGAAAATCATACGGCAGATAAACCAAAGGAACCGACAAAAGCGGGCTACCGTTTTGCTGGCTGGTATTTAAACGGTATGCCATATGATTTCAGTACACCCGTGACGGAAGATATCACTTTAAAGGCAGTTTGGATTGAATACGATGTACTTCCGGCGCCTTTTGCAAGCTTAAAATCAGAAATGGTACTTGAGCAAGGTACGAGAGTGGCACTTTTACATGCAATGTCTAATGTTACGATTTATTATACTACAGATGGGAGTATGCCTACAGAGACAAGTACGGAATATAAAAATGCAATTATTGTAAATCAGGAAATAACGATTCGTGCGATTGCTGTCAAAGACGGTTATAAGAACAGTGAAGCAGCATCTTTCCACTATACAGTAGCAGAAAAGGGCAGTCTTTGGGGAGATGTATCACCCGAGGATGTTCCGGACAGCGGCGAGATACCAAAGGGTATTTGGGTGACTGGCATTCAGGATACAGTATATACAGGAAAAGCAGTGACGCATAATCTCCGTGTGTACGATGGAAGTACGCTCTTAATTGAAAAGAAAGATTATACGGTTTCTTATAAAAATAATGTGAAGGCTGCAAAGAAGACAGATGCAAAAGCCCCAACCGTTGTCATTACCGGAAAAGGAAACTATAACGCAAAGAAGAGTATTACCTTTAATATTAATCCTAAGGATATTGGAGACGATGATGTGACCGCTGATGAAATTGCACTGGCTTATACAGGTAAGGCAAAGAAGGTGGTTCCAGTCATTACATACCTGCAAAAGAAGCTTGTAAACAACAGGGATTTTACGATACAGAATCTGTCCGAATATAAAGAAGCCAAAGAATATGTAATACAGGCAGAAGGAAAGGGTAATTATACAGGCAAAAAGGATATAACACTGACAATTACCCAAAAAACGCTGATTAGTAAGGCGTCCGTTACGAAAATACCCAATCAGACGTATGATGGAAAAAATAAAACGCCTGAGATAACGGTGAAGCTGAAAAAGAAGCTTGAATTAAATAAAGATTATACGCTTTCTTATGAAAATAACAGGGAAATCGGTACGGCATCCGTTATTATCAAAGGTATGGGTGAGTATGCCGGAACAAAGAGGGTAACTTTTAAAATTGTAAGCCCTTATAAAGGCGGAAAATACGATATTAATAAGGATGAAGAAAACCTGATTGATGTGGATATTGACAGTGAAACCACATTTATGAAAGGCGGAAGCACACCTGCAGTCCGGGTAAGTTTTAACGGGAAGCGGCTGGTACAGGGAAAAGACTACACAGTCAGCTTTAAAGGCAATAAGACGGCTTCTGCCGTTTCCGGAAAAGATGCAACAGCAATTATTACCGGAAAAGGCAGCTATTGCGGAAAAATCACCAGGAACTACCGGATACTGGCAAAGGATATCTCAGAAACAATCCTGTTAGTCAATGACAAAGGATATACGGGAAAGGCAAAGGGACATATAACGAAATTTACGCTGACCGATATGGACGGAATGGTGATGAGAGCAGGGACAGACTATGAAAGAGAAGTGAGCTATACTTATGCATATGATACAAATCTTGGGAACGGCGAGAACAGGGCGGCTGGAGAGTCTGTAAAAGACACAGATATCATACCTGTAGGAACTACTTTAAATATCACCGTAAAGGGTAAAGGAAGCTATACAAACAGTATCATGGGCGAGTACCGTATCATTGCAAAGGAAAATGATATCAGCAAAGCAAAGATTACCTTAAAGACACCACAGTATTACACTGGAAGTGCGGTAGAGCCTGACGAAAACCAGTTCGAAGTGAAACTTGGGCAGAAAATATTACAGACGGATGACTATAAAATTATAGGCTACACGAATAACGTAAAAAAAGGCAGTGCGACCGTCACGATTCGGGGCGAAGGGGAATACGGAGGTACAAAGACGGCAAAATTTACAATCGGTTCAAGACCGGTAGAGACAAAAGAATCTAAGTAAAAACAAGTAGGGGAAGTTCTTTCCCCTACTTGTTTTTATGCATTGTTATTCTTCAGCGGTATTAACCACTACAATACTGGAATCCCCTAAACGTGCCTGTTCCAGCACTGCCACAGATAGTTTCTGGAAGGAACCCCATGAGGAACTTGCGCCGCTGATTGCATCAATAGGCATTTCGCCCTGTCCGTCCAAAAGCTGACCGGCATAATAACGGGTGTATTCATTGGGATATGTACCGTTAGCGTGAAGCATTGTCTGCATATAAGCATTATCCCAGCTTTTGATAAATCCACTGGGGTTTTCGGCATTGTATTCAACAGAAACAATTTTTCCACCCTTAACCATAATTGTAATATATTCTTTCCAGCCGAAATGGAAATCGGCAGCCTGGGCAGTATAGTAGCCGTCCTGAAGACCGTTTGTCTCCTCGCCGCAGGCTGTCAGTGACATTATCAGCAGCAGTAAAATCAGTATTTTGCTAAATATTCGTTTCATCTGTTGTAATCCTCCTTCAAAACAAACTTCCTTACGCGGGATTGCAGGGCAACCGCTTCTTTTGCCAGTATTCCGCTGGACTGCGCCGTTCCGCTGGCATTTTGCAGATTCCGGTCGGCGATAGCGGAAATGGTTTCAATCCGTTCTTCCATAATCGTTATGGCGTTTTCCTGATTCTGTACCGCCGCCACCAGCTGGTCCGAAATTTGACTGATTTGGTCAGAAACGGAAGAAATCGCCTGCAGAGAGTCCGCGGTATCGGAAGTCAGCATGACACCGGTTTGGATAATGCCAGTCGTATTTCCTACAATTTCCGCGGCGTTTTGAGCAGCTTCGGAGCTTTTTGCCGCTAATCGTTTCACTTCCTCGGCTACTACGGCAAAGCCTCGTCCAGCGCTTCCAGCATGGGAGGCTTCTACAGAGGCGTTAATTGCTAAGATGCTGGTTTGGAAAGCAATATCTTCAATATCTTTGGCAATCTTTGTAATTTCCTGCGCATTGGAATTGATATTGTCCATCGCACCGGTGAGCGTAGTCATCTGGGCGTTCGCTTTTTGAATGCGCTGGGCGATTTCTTCCGTCTTAGAGCTTGCCTGGCTGCTGCTTTCTGCGACGCTGGATAACTGTTCTTTGACATGGGCCACTTCGCATACCAGTGCTTCGGCAGACTGGTTTTGTTCTACAGAAGCCTCATGAAGCTGTCCGGACTGACTGTTTAACTCGTCGGACATTGTTGCAAGACGGACCGCTGCAGAGCGGAATCCCGTAAGTGTTTCGTTCATCGACTGGATAATTGTCTGCAGACTGCCTTTGATTAAAGAAAAATCTCCTTTATAATCTACCTGTGGTTCAACAAGCAGATTGCCGTCCGCAATTTGTGTCAGTACCTGTTGGATATCGGAAATGTACCGATTGACACTTGTTATAGTGACATCTAATGTCTGTGTCAGTACTTCCAGTTCATCCTTTGAATGCACTAGCGTAACATCTGTATGTAAATCACCGTCCGAAAGTGCAATCATGCGCTTTGTCACACTTTTAACAGGACGGGAGATAGAGCGTGACAGGCGCAGAATCAGTAAAATAGAGAGGAATAGTACTGCGATGGTACATAATACAGCCACAAACATTGCCCTGTTAATTAAATAATCATAATCCGACTTTGGAATTTGGATAATCAAAGCCCATTGCGTGCCACGGACAGGTGAGAAAGCGATCAGCATATCTTCGCCGTTAATGGAAAATTCCGTAGCACCGGTTTCGCCGGTAGTTACTCTGTTTAGTGCTTCCGAAGAGCCGCCACTAAGCTGGGCTAATGTACTTTTGCCTAAAACAAGGGACTGATTCGGATGCCCGACAACCGTTCCGGCACGATTGACCATGTATGCGATGCCGTTCTTGCCTAAATTAATACTACTGATGACATCATTCAGCGTATCATATTTGTAAACACCTACAACATAAAGAATGGTTTCGCCGTTTTCTTTTACTGGCATACCCATGGAAATTCCCAACTTGTCTTCAAAGATTGTAGAGGAATGTGTGGTCAGATTATCCGTTTCCCGAAGGAGGGCAAAAAAGTCGCTGTCCAGGCTTTCCGGCGCACTGCCAACCTCTTGTAATAACTGCCCGTTCAAATCATAGAGGGCAATTGTATGCAGCTCATAAATTTCAGCTGCCTCCGCCAAAACATCTTTGCGTGTAGCAGCCACGCTCATTCGCGTGTCACCTGCAATCATCATCATCCGGTCCGCCAGCATATGGATATTTGCTTCTACGGTTTTTGCCGATTGCCGTGCCATCGGCTGCAGGCTGTCCAAAAGAATATTGTTTGCCAGTGTCTGCATGGAGGATGCCATAATTGCACAACATATAATGACTAATATTAGAATATTAAGCGTTGTGCTCCCTAATATCCTTCCGTTGAGGCTTCGTTTCGCTTTCCGGCTATGAGAAGCTGTTGTTTCTTTTGTCACGTTTTAACCGCTCCTTTTCTTAATGTATTTTTATCATTTATTAGTATATCATAGAACATTTATAAAAGGAAGCTTCCAGGATTTTCTTTTTATCGTAGTCTTTTTTATGGAATCGGGAATAAGTTTTAATAATGGAAATGGAAAGAGGTATTGTGCATAATGAATTATTTGTGGGGCGGAATGCTGATTATTGGAATTGTTTACGGAGTAATTACAGGAAATACACAGGGAGTGACGGACGCCGTACTGGAATCGGCAAAGGAAGCGGTGACGCTGGGAATATCAATGCTGGGGATTGTCGCTTTCTGGACAGGGCTGATGGAGGTCGCAGGCGAGGCGGGAGTTATTGGGGGATTAACAAAGGCGATAGCACCGTTTATGCGTTTTCTGTTCCCGAAAATTCCGAAAGGGCACAGGGCATTTGATTCGTTGTCGGCGAATTTTGTAGCGAATATTTTGGGACTCGGTTGGGCGGCGACACCGGCGGGGCTCAGGGCGATGAGCGATCTGGAAGAGCTTGAGCGGGAGCGTGGGAACAGTGAATATATGGATGCAAAGGTGGGGATATCAGCCGCGAATGGTTTCATAGATTGCGGGGCAAGAACTGCCAGTAATGAGATGTGTACGTTTCTTGTGATGAATATATCGTCGTTGCAGTTGATACCAGTGAATATTATCGCGTATCGCAGCCAGTATGGGAGTGCCAATCCGGCAGCAGTCATCGCGCCCGCGATTGTGGCGACGTTTTTTAGTACAGTGGTCGCGGTGATTTATTGTAAAGCAATGGGCAGAAAATGCGATTGATGAACATGTTAATTGATGTTATACTATTCATGTGAAATTGTTTAAAATAAGGATTGTAATTTGGGGGGATTATATTTTAAAAACTTAAGGCATATTTAAGAAAAGTGAAAGTGCGAAAGGTGTCAGGATTTCCGGATGCAATCGAAAAAGCATTTTCAACCATATGTTCCTCGGACTGTTTGGGATGGTTTCGTTCGTGCAATCATGTGCAATAATTTATTGGATTGCTATAAAATTTCATATCTAATTTTGCAGAAAATATGAAAAGCAGGAATTCTTGGCGAAGATATCCTGCTTTTATCATTAGTTTCAAAAAGCTATATGGTTCTATTGCTTGTCGGTACTTTTGTACAATTGTTCCGGTGGTGTATTGCAAGGTGATAGGAGGTGGTCTGACGTCTTATTCTAATTTTACACAAAAGGCAAAATAGCCGTTTTTGGTATTAAGCAGTAAGCTGTAATCAAAGACTTCCATATAAAACGTTTTTCGAAACTGTTCTGACGCTATGATATGGCTGCTTTCCAATTGATATTGTGAGGACAGCCGGCAATGGATGCCAAGCTGTTCCGCAATCCGCAGAGAAAGTTCTTTGCCGGCATTCATTACCAGCTTATCCATTTTTGTCAGCGGCATACCCAGTGTGGTGCTGACAGCGCTCAATACCAGGCTGTTTTCCAAAATCATGAATATCCGGACCCCTTTTTTGAGTGCTGAACGATATGTTAATCGGATAATCAGACTGGCCCCGAAATTCTCCCCGCTGTAATGTTCACTTACAATTTCTGTCTGTAACCTGAAAATTTCCTGTATGGTGACGGTCAGGGCATTTTCCAGGGCATCCATATCAGCACCGGCATGATCTGTCTTCCACCTGTTTGCGATTTTGCCTGTAATGGCGCGGTCTTCAATCAGAATATGGGCAGTGAGCCATCCAAGGCAGATGCCAAGAAAATGCTGGATAGCTTCCTGTGAGTAGTTCGAGTCCGTAAGTTCTTTTTCCAGCGCCGGAAGTGTTTTATGCCGCATATCGTCATGCAGACGCTTATGTATCTCATAATCTTTATAACCGATTGACTGCATATAAGCTTCCTCATCGGCAAAGTGTTCTGCAGCATAATTCTTAAAGTATTTGATGCCTTCGGCACTTGCCCACGGTCCGTTATTTTCCTCTCTGCTTAAATGGATTAGCTTCCGTACGATTGAAAAAAGCTTCCGGTGTGCATTGTCGATGGAATCAACTCCGATGTTAAAGTGTTTGCTCCATTCCGCTTCTTTAGACATGGTACTCCTTTTTCACATGGGAAATATCCCCTAGATGTTCATTCAGAAATCCGCAATTTACAGGTCATGGATTATCAGGAAGACCGTATGGATTGTCAGCTTCGGTTATTCCACAGAAGATTGCAATTAATGTGGTGATGCTTTTGGACACAGGCTGCCGGGTTTGTGCTTTTATGGAATATAACAGCGTGCTGATTGGATTTCAAAATTGATTTGTTAATAATATATGTCGAAAATCAAAATATAGTGTCGATTTATGGAAAAAAGTATCCTGTTTTTTCTAGACAAAATGGAAAGAGAAAAGATGACAAATTGTACCCCAAAAATGACAAATTGTGCCAAAATCTTGTTTGAATGTGTTTTTCTGCTTATAATAATAGAGGTTTTTTGTGTTCCGTTACTTCCTACAATTTTCGGACAGTAATACGGAAGGTAAGGACTTCATTATAAAATACTTAGGGCGAAAAGCTTTTGAAAACATTTTGTGCCTAAGCGAAGCGAAAGGAATGAACATACATTATGAAGCAAATTATTGGTTCAAGCAAGCGCGGGGATTTGCAGGAAGCACTCAGAGAGGGGAAAATAACTTCTCCGGCACTTCTTATACTAATGTCAAACGCAGATATGTTTGAGGAACATGTGGCACAGCTTGAGGCTGCGTTTCCTGGAGTGCCCAGCATCGGATGTATCAACATGGGTTATGACAGGCAGGTAATCGAAAAAGGGGTTATGGTAGTTGCCTACACAGAAGGCGTTACGGCTGCGGCAAATGTATTGGAGCAGGTATCCACTATGCCTGTAAAATACATAAGACGGCTGCAAAAGGATTTGGAAAAAATAAATCCGTCTGTGAATAATACCGTCTGCATCAATTTCTGTACGGGAAATGATGCCTGTGTGCTGACTACCATGTGCAGTGTGCTCAACAACAAAAAGGCCGCTTTGATAGGCGGTACCGGCGATGCCGGCAAGGTTTCCGCCAACGGAAAAATTTATGAGGATGCGTCAGCCTACGCTGTAATCAAAAACAACACGGGCAAAATAAAAATATATAAAGAGAACATATACCAGCCCAGTGGAGATTACAGGCTGATTGCCTCCAAGACCAAGAAGGACGGGTATTATATCGGTGAGCTGAACGGCAGATCGGCAAAGCAGGTGTACACGGAAATCTTGCAAATTGATGAGAAAGCGATAGAAAGCTAGACGTTCAAAAATCCTTTCGGTAAGATTATCGGAACCGATATGAGTATTGTTTCCGTGAAAGGAGCGGTAGGGAGCGGGCTTTCCTGTTTCAGGGCCGTCAATGATTCGGATGTACTGACGATTCTTGAGGCAAAGGATACGTTCCGGATTGTGGGAGAAACCATCTCACAAATTAAACGGGATTTTACCCGTGTGTCAGCGGTTTTTTCCATAAACTGTCTGTTCCGTTACCTGTATTTCCAGCAAAACGGTGAACTGCAGCAGTATCTGGATACGATGGGTACGCTTGGAAACCATGCAGGATTATTTGGCTACGGGGAGCATTATAACGACCAGTTCCTGAATCAGACCATGACCTGTGTCGTATTTGAATAGTTGAAAGGGAGAGATAT
>DKYC01000077.1:24177-32962 GCA_002492295.1 Lachnospiraceae bacterium UBA7110 | reverse complement strand
CCGACAGGAATCGAACCTGCATTAAAGGCGTCGGAGGCCTTCGTTCTATCCATTAGACTACGGGTGCAACTTTTGTAATGATAACACAATTTTCTTATTTTGTCCAGCAAGTCAGTCAAGTAATTTTTGGTATTAATAATTTATACATTAATATTTATAGCTGATACTTTTCCGCAAGCGTATCAACCAAGGCTGCCTGCGTCTGCAGCTGCGCAAAAGATGTACTATCATTTTTTTCCAGTTCATCAAGAAAGGCAAACAGTTTGTCGCGCAGCTTAAAATGTTCCCGCGCATCCACACGGTAAGAATTTGCAATACGCGCAATCTTTTCATAATACTTCGCTATCTGCCGCCCATTGTCCTTTTTTAAAGCATTTTGGAAAAGCTCCATATTATCGGTTTCCGGTGAGTCTGTAATTTTTGCAAACGTATTTGCGCCAATGGCGTAGTAATCCTTCCCCACCTGGTAAATAAAGCTCTTTTTCTCATAAAGGCTTTCCTTAAAGGCACTCATGGCAATCCTCCTGTCCGCTTTTAAATCCTGATAAACGAAACATATTAATTTTACCATTGTTTTCCGGTTTTGTCACGGCTTTTTACGATTTTCCGTTTATTTTTTAAATATTAACAAATTTTTGCAGAAATTGCAAAAATAATGTTGATTATCTGATAAAAATGCGATAACATATATTATATAGCATCTTTTAGGCTAATTTTTATAAAATTCAAGGGGGAACTGAGTGTGGAAGGTTTGAAAAATATTATGGAGGAGGACGTAGAACGACAGCTGAACCAACTGCTGCCCACCATGCCGAACATCTGCAGCTGTGAAATATGCAGACTGGATATGGCTACCTATGCGCTCAACCGTTTAAAGCCTAACTATGTGCGTTCCAACAAGGGAGAGCTTTTTCATAAGGTAAACACCTCGTCCACACAAGCCAAAACCGAAATTTTAACCGCGGTTGTTACTGCCATCAACGTAATAGGTGCACGCCCCAATCATGACTAGAAAAAAGCTTTCAGATCTGAAAGGATTAATTTGACTATAAATTAGTCCTTTTTTTGCGTATTAATCACGCTTGCGGCACCTCCCTGCTTCAAAATACTCCTTGTTTTTCTGTCTGATTTATTGTAAGATAGTAAAGATTATGATTACAGAAGAAAGGGCGGAGAACCATCATGATTTTATCCTGCAGCAATATCGACAAAACATTTGTTGACAACCATGTCATAAAAAATGCATCCTTTCACATAGAAGACTACGAAAAAGCCGCCATTGTCGGCATCAACGGCGCGGGAAAATCCACCCTGCTTAAAATCATTGTCGGCGAGCTGCCTGCGGACGCAGGGCTTGTAACCTTCGCCAAGGACAAAAGCTTTGGCTATCTGGCACAGCATCAGGCGGTGGACAGCAAAAACACCCTTTTCGATGAACTTTTAACTGTCAAGCAGGAAGTGCTTGACCTTGAATCCGCAATGCGCCAATGCGAGCTTGACATGAAAAGTGCGGACGGCGGCGCACTTGAGCTTCTGCTTAAAAAATACACGAACCTGACACACCGCTTTGAGGACATCAACGGATATGCCTGCAAAAGCGAAATTAGCGGCATTTTAAAGGGTCTCGGATTCGGGGAGGACGAATTTACCAAAAAAGTCGCAACCCTCTCCGGCGGTCAGAAAACGCGCATCGCGCTCGGGAAGCTGCTGCTGCAAAAGCCCGACCTGATTATGCTCGACGAGCCGACAAACCATTTGGACCTAAACTCAATTGCATGGCTGGAAACATACCTTTTAAATTACAAGGGTGCCGTCATCATCGTATCCCACGACCGTTACTTTCTTGACAAAATTGCGACAAAAATCATTGAGCTTGACAACGGCACCGTGTCTTCGTTTAAGGGAAACTATTCGGATTACGCACTGCAAAAGGAACACCAGCGCACGGAACAGATGAACGCCTACTTAAACCAGCAGCGCGAAATCAAGCATCAGGAAGCCGTCATTGACAAGCTTAAACAGTTCAACCGTGAAAAGTCCATACGCCGCGCTGAAAGCCGCGAAAAAATGCTGGACAAAATCGAGCGTCTTGAAAAACCCGTCGAGGTCAACGCGGACATGAAGCTTGCGCTCACCCCGCACAGAACAAGTGGAAAAGACGTGATGCAGATACAGGAGCTCTCCAAAAGCTTCGGGCAAAACAAGCTTTTTGAACATGTTTCCTTTGAGCTTAAACGCGGCGAACATGTCGCTATTATCGGCGATAACGGCACGGGAAAAACGACGCTGTTAAAAATTATTAACGAGCTTCTTCCTGCTGACACGGGCGAAATCCGGCTTGGCGCAAATGTCGAAATCGGATACTACGACCAGGAGCATCACGTACTTCACCTGGATAAGACGCTGTTTGAAGAAATCAGCGATGACTATCCGTACCTGACTAACACGGAAATCCGGAATACGCTTGCGGCATTTCTGTTTACAGGCGAAGATGTTTTTAAGAAAATCAGCGCACTCAGCGGCGGCGAGCGCGGGCGTGTATCACTTGCAAAACTCATGCTCTCTGAGGCAAATTTCCTAATCCTTGACGAGCCGACAAACCACCTTGACATTACCTCAAAGGAAATTCTTGAATCGGCGCTTAACGCATATGAAGGAACTGTGCTCTACGTTTCGCACGACCGCTATTTTATTAACAAGACTGCATCGCGCATTTTGGAGCTTACGCACCGGTCATTTATAAACTACATTGGAAACTATGATTACTATTTGGAAAAGCGTGAAATAATGACACCCGTGTCAGTTTCCGAAACCGCCCAGTCTGATGCAGACGAGACGTCCGCGCAGAAACGCGATTGGAAACAGTACAAGGAAGCACAGGCGCAGGTGCGCAAAAAAGAAAATGATTTGAAAAAATGCGAGGCACGCATTGAGGAACTGGAACAGAAATGCGCATCGCTGGATGAAGAAATGGCAAAGCCCGAAAACGCCACCAATTCTGCCAAATTGCAGAAATTATTAAAAGAAAAGGAAACATTGTCATCAGAGCTCGAAGAACTTTATGAAAAATGGGAGACGCTTTCCCAGTAAAGCCCTCCCATTTCATTTCCAATCTCTGTTATAACATTCAGATTACGTCAAACGTCGCTCTAATTGCCTTAATAAATTCCTCACTGTTTAGCACCGTCACGTCTTTTAAGGATGTAATCAGTGCCAGGTCTTTTGTCATTTTTCCATCCTCTATCGTCTTGATTGTCGCCTTTTCCAGTTTATCCGCAAACCCGACAAGCTCCGGAATCTTATCAAGCTCACCGCGTTTTCTAAGCGCACCCGTCCATGCAAAGATTGTCGCGACGGAATTTGTTGATGTTTCCTCCCCCTTTAAATGCTTATAGTAATGCCGCTGCACCGTGCCGTGCGCCGCCTCATACTCATACACACCCGTCGGTGAAACAAGCACGGAGGTCATCATTGCAAGTGAACCAAATGCCGAGCTGACCATATCACTCATGACATCCCCGTCATAATTTTTGCATGCCCAAATAAATCCGCCTTTCGCCTTCATCACACGCGCTACCGCGTCGTCAATTAAGGTATAGAAATACTCAATGCCTGCCGCTTCAAACTGCTTTGCATACTCCGCATCATAAATCTCCTGAAAAATATCCTTAAAAGTATGGTCATACTTCTTGGAAATCGTATCCTTTGTCGCAAACCACAGATCCTGCCTGGTATCCAAAGCATATTTAAAGCACGCATGCGCAAAACTTGTAATGGACTTGTCCGTATTATGAATCCCCTGAAGGATGCCCGGAGCGTCGAAATTGTGGATCAGTTCCCTGATTTCCGTTCCGTCTTCCCCTGTAAACACGAGCTCCGCCCTGCCTGCGCCAGGAACTTTGATTTCCGTATTTTTGTACACATCGCCGTACGCATGTCTTGCGAGCGTAATCGGTTTTTCCCAATTCTTTACACAAGGCTCAATTCCCTTTACGACAATCGGGGTTCTGAACACCGTACCGTCAAGGATTGCACGGATGGTACCGTTTGGGCTTTTCCACATCTCCTTGAGGTTATATTCCGTCATTCTGGCGGCATTCGGCGTGATTGTCGCACATTTTACGGCAACGCCATACTTCTTTGTCGCCTCTGCGGAATCCACCGTCACCTGGTCGTTTGTTTCGTTTCTGTACTCCAGACCCAAGTCATAATACTCCGTCTTTAAATCGATATACGGAAGAAGCAACTCGTCCTTAATCATTTTCCAAAGGATACGTGTCATTTCATCCCCGTCCATCTCTACAAGCGGTGTCGTCATTTGAATTTTTGCCATCGTTCTCTCCTCCTGTTTTCATCTACTTTATTTAATGTTTTGCACTCAGTCCGCATTTTACCATATTTTTATACGCATTGCAAATATGTTCGTCCGCAAGCCGTTCCGCAAGCTGCGCATTGCCGTCACGGATTGCCTCCATAATGCTTTTATGCTCTGCCACCGCCGCCTTGCTGCGCTCTTTGTCGGAAAGCGTCTTCTGCCGTTCTTTCTGCACGTATTGATGGAAATCCTTTAGCAGATGAATAAGCATCTTGCTCTCACACGCCTCATAAAGCTGCATATGAAAGCGGTTGTCAAGCTCCGTAAGCTGGTCAAAATGCCCCTTGGACAGATGGAATTCGCTTAAAAGAATGGTTTCCTCCATCTCCTCAATTGCTTCCTTTGATATTTTTTTTGTCGCCCATTTGGCACACAGTCCCTCCAGCAGCGAACGGATTTCATAAATATCCGCCACATCGGAAGCGGATATTCCTGTCACATACGCCCCCTTGTTTGGCACGATGCGGATAAGACCTTCCAGCTCAAGCTGACGGAATGCCTCCCGCACCGGAGTACGGCTTACGCCAAGCTCCTCCGCTACTGCGGCTTCCCTAAGCTCTTCCTTTTCATTATACCTGCCGCTTAAGATATCTTCCCTAAGCTTATTAAACACTCTGCTTCCCAACGAATATTTATCTGACGCGTCATGATTGACATCATATTCGCCCATTTCCGTACCTATGCTCCTTTCACGCTTTCATCCTTTTTGAGCGTAACGCCAAGTGTTTTGCATCCCTCGTCAATGACGGCTAAAAGCTCATTGTCCGTAAGGACCGTAACGCGTCCGCCCTCATACTCCGCGTCCACCCATGTTTTGACATACGCCACAAGCTCGGAAGTTTTTTCAATCTTCTGCTCATCCGCAAGTTTAAAATAGGTATTAATCCAATGTGCAATCCCCGCAAGTCCGGATGTATTTGAAACAGCGCAAAGTACAGGTCTTTTCAGGAATTTCTCCGTATCAAAAATATTATAGATTTCCTCGTTCTTTAACAGACCGTCCGCATGAATACCCGCTCTTGTAATGTTAAAATTTTTTCCGACAAACGGCGTTCTTGGCGGAATCTGATATCCGATTTCCTTTTCATAATACTCTGCAAGCTCCGTAATCACAGTTGTATCCATGCCGTTTAGCGTTCCGCGAAGCTGTGCATACTCAAACACCATCGCCTCAAGCGGTGTATTGCCGGTGCGCTCCCCGATACCGAAAAGCGACGTATTGACACCTGCGCAGCCGTAAAGCCATGCCGTTGTCGAGTTCGTAACCGCCTTATAAAAATCATTGTGTCCATGCCATTCAATCCATTCGTGCGGTACTCCGGCATGGGTATGAATCGCATAGATAATGCCCTGCACGCTTCTTGGGATAACCGCGCCGGGGAAGTTCACGCCATAACCCATTGTATCGCAGGCACGTACAATAATCGGCAGCTGATACTGTTCCGCCAACTTCATCAGCTCCTGGCAGAACGGTACGACATATCCGTAAATATCAGCCCTTGTGATATCCTCCAAATGACATCTGACACTAATTCCCTCATCAAGACATTCCTTAACGACAGAAAGATAATGCTCCATCGCCTGTCTTCTTGTCATCTTTAATTTCATGAAAATATGGTAATCGGAGCAGCTTACAAGGATTCCCGTCTGCTTCATCCCAATCTCTTTTACCAGCTTAAAATCCTCCCTGCTTGCCCGGATCCATGAGGTAACCTCCGGGAACTGATAGCCGCGCTCCATGCATTTATACACGGCATCCCTGTCCTTTTTGCTGTACAGGAAAAACTCACTTTGGCGAATCATGCCATTAGGGCCGCCAAGCCTGTGAAGGTAATCATAGATTGTCACAATCTGCTCCGTACTGTAGGGCGCCCTCGACTGCTGCCCGTCACGGAAAGTCGTGTCTGTTATCCAGATTTCCTTTGGCATATTGTGCGGAACCACCCTGTCATTAAACGGTATTTTCGGTATTTCATCATAGGGAAACATGTTTCGAAACGCATTCGGTTTTTGAACGTCCTGCAGCTGGTACATATGCTCCTCAATCTGCAGCAGATTGTTGTGCTCGTTCATGGTAACAGGGCGGTTTTCAAAATATCCGGTATTCTTTTCCATTGTTCCAGTCAACTCCTTTAATTTGTGTTTCATTTATTGCTTATTGCATTTTTGTATTATTGTATACGATTATACATTACATGTCAATAGGAGAAACAAAAAACAGTGAATCCTTTTTTGACCCACTGTTTTATGTCGAACATATGTTTTTATACTTAGCGGCGCACCCACTTGCCAAAACCTAACATCGTCCGCTTATAATTCTTCATCTCTTCCTTCACTTCCGGATAATTTCCCGCTTTCTGCAGGTGCGTAACACCTTTCTCAATATCCTGCGCAACGCCGAGTCCCCGTCCGTAAATCATGCCAAGCAGATAATCCGCCTCCCAGTAGCCCCAGTCCACCTGCTCCAGAAACATACGCGCCCTCGTATAATCCTGCGGCGTTCCATATCCGTAAAAACAGCACTTTCCCAAATAAAAGACGCCCCATTTACTGCCCTTGTCATATGCATAGGACAACAGTTCAAATGCCTTGCCATAATCCTGCGCAACGCCTCTTCCAAAGAAATACGCTTTTCCCAAACGGTTGTGACTGTCAATATGTCCAAACGGAATTTCCTTCTCAAAGCACTCAACCGAATACGCTTCATCCTTTGCCGTACCGATTCCCTCCGCATAGCACCGCCCCACATCGCACCATGCGCCAGGGTGTCCGCCCTCCGCCGCCTTTTTGAACCATTGAAGGGCTTCCTCCTTGCGCCCTGCCTCCTCCAAATCATCCGCGTAAATCGCCTGGTGCAGCGGATGCCCGTACTCCGCGCCAATCCGGAATAAATCCTTTGCCTTTTCCGGCTGGGGCTTTATGATATCCTCATCGCCCTTTGTGTAATACTGATTCAAATTGTTGGCGGCAAAATACATACCACCCCGCAAAGCCTTCCAAAACCAGTCCTCGCACTTGGAAATATTTTCCTTTAAATATGCCTTAAATGCCTGTTGGCTGGGAAAGTCTGCCTTATCCTTATTTTCAATTGTCAGAAAGTCCCACCAAAAATAACAGTTCCCAATCACATACTGGCAAAACGCGTCCCCATCCTGCGCCTGCCCCAAAACCACGTCAAACGCCTCCTGCAGATCCGCAAACGGCATTTTTTTCTCAAGCGCCGGCGTAAGTTCCCCACAGCGCAGACAAACCAGCACGCCAAGCGCACTTCCCTGCTCCACGGATTTGCGGTAAAGTGCCACCGCCTTATCGTCATCCTCCGGAAACCGGTGCCCAATCCACACATACTGACGGCCGCAATAGCATCTTGCCAAAATGCAGCTTGCATCCCCGTCCCCGGCATCGGAAGCCTGTTCCAACCGGGCAAATGCCTCCTTTCCACGTCCCGTGCGCTCATGATAATAAATATCCTCAAGCGCCTGTTTCACCACGTCACTCAATGGTTTTCCCATAAAATTTCCATCCTTTCCTTTTTCCATATAGAATATTTTTACAGCTCAATTTCTCTTTCCGTCTCCTGATTCCCATTTTCATAAAGCGCATCCTCAATCGGTTTCCATGCCTGTCCGAAGTTGACATCCTTAAACAATGCAGCAAGACCGCTGATCTGTTTCAGACGCAGTATCTCATCCTTATCCATGCCAAGATGCTTTGCAATCCACGCGTCGCTTCGCCCCAGCTCATGCAGTTCCTTGACGATATTGCTCATCAGATCCACATTGTGTGAACCCCTTGCTCGATTGTGCCTTACCGTGCTTGCCATCCGGTTTGACAGTGGTTTGTCAATCACGGTCACGGGCATCATTCCATGCTCCCGCTCGTAAATATCGGGATATTCCTTCATCACATGCCAGCGGTGAAACCCATCCACAATCGCGTACAGGTCCTTCTTTGGGGAATAATAACATACTATCGGCATCGTGTAGCCATCCTCTTTAATGCTGTCATAAAGAAGCTTCATCTCCGGCGGCGCAACACGATTAGGATTATATGTATTTGGTACAATCTTTTCAAAAGGGACTGCTATCACATTATATACCGGACTTTTAAATTCATTACTTGCCATTTATCATCTCTCCATACTTGCGTTTTATTTTCTCGTTTCGGAGCTGCTCCTGCCGTGTCAGTCCAAATCCCATAAAGCGGCAGGTATGATCGTTTTTCAAAATACAGTAGCACATTCTCTTCCAGCTCGGAATGTCCTTTGTTGACTTAATGTCATCCGTATTATCAGGAATATCCCCGACAAATACAATTCTGGAATTTTTCATCAGCGTATAATTCGACACACCGTTCCGGCGGATATGATATCCATGGTCTATCAGCTCCTGTATTACATGCTCCTCCAGC
>DKYC01000077.1:6703-23978 GCA_002492295.1 Lachnospiraceae bacterium UBA7110 | reverse complement strand
CCAGCCCCCCGCCGGTCTTGTGCCAGAATTCAATCGACGTTTTAAATTTCTTCACATAATTATTGCGGAGTCTTACCGGAAGCGTATCCAGTAAAAACTTGGTATACGACTCCCATGTATGTCCCTCTGGCAGCGTGACATTCCGGTATCCCATCGCTTTGGTCCTGCCATAAATACACCCAAAATTTGCCCCGCGCACACGTCCCACAAGTTTTGTCCAGATTTCCGGATCAAGCACGCGGTATAAATTCAGGGAATCCTTGGAATAATCGTTAAACGGCGATGCAACGCGCATCTGGTCTATCTTCAGCCCTGCTTTATAATACAAATCATAAAGGGCATTGTAATCGTAATGGAACTGGTAATTTGCCACCCACACATCCTGGTTCGACCAGTCGTAAAGCGGGGAGGCGCACCACACATCCTTAAACTGCTTGGAAATCCAGCATTCCCCGTTATAACCATATTTCTTATTCACAATACCGCTGTAGCGCTGCAAAGACTCGTCTGCGCGGATGCCAAGCAGACTCACCGTCTTTCCGTAATCGTGCTCTTCCCTGTAAAACCGCCCAAACTGCTTTGCAAGGTCTTCCTGGTGCATTCTGTAGCGGTAATGGTTAAACGGCTTGTCTATCGTAATGACATAGGGATAATCCGGTCTTGGGCGAACCCACTGTTCCTCCTTTTTATCGTCCCACGGATACCAGTACATCTCATAACTGCTGAGCGCCGTTCTTGTCGCCATCGGCAGACATACCCAGTATAAATCACATTCCCCCTCCAGCGCTTTAAAAGTTCTTGTGACATATTCCGTAGTTACACTGTACTGTGCTTCAAAATCCTGATGAAACACCCCGATTTTTCGCCCCGGGTAATATTTCCGTTTAAAATCGAGCAGCAGATTCAGCAAAACACCACTGTCCTTGCCGCCGCTAAAAGATACATAAATATTTTCAAACTCATGAAACAGGTAATGGAACCGTTCCTGCAGTGCATCATAAACACTTTTCTTCTGATACCCTTTTACCATCATAAAGCATCCCTCCCCACGCTGCATAACCTCTAAGTATTTTTATGATGTCAAAGCTAAACATTCTTATTGTATCATGTTTTTTCCTTTTTTTCCATTTATTCACAAATTTTAACAAATTTTAACAAAGAATTTTTCCCTGTCCTTATCCCCCTAAAGTAATATCCTGCTTCTGGTACCATTCCAATGCCTCCGTAAACTGTTCTTCCCGGAAATCGGGCCACAGTTCTTTTATAATGTAAAAATCCGCATAAACAGTCTGAATCGGCAGGAAACCGGATAACCGGCACATTCCTCCCCAACGGATTACCATATCAATCCGCGGTATTTCGCTGGATGCCCAGCCGTTTTTCATGTCCCACTCCCACCCGTAATTCACCAGAAAATTTACCCTTAATGTTTCTTTTTTATCCCCGCACCGGCGTCCGCAATCCGTATACGGAAGCAGTCCGGCTGGAAAACAAGGCGAATCGGTATTGCCAATCACATAAAGTTCCACATTTTCCTGTTCAATCATTTTGACAGCCTCAACACAGGCTTTGGAAAACGCGTTGACCTGCTCTTTGGGGCGCTTACAGTTATCTACCGTAAATCCATAATAGGTTAATTCCTGCACCCCGCAGCTGCGTGCTGCCCGAAGAAGCCTCAGACCCGGTTCCAGTCCATACTCATAGCCCCCCTCTTTCTTCAGTCCATTGCGCTCTGCCCAGCGTCTGTTGCCATCCGGAATAATCCCGATATGTTTTGGAAAACGCTTCATACACTCTACGATGCTCCTTTCACAGCCTGCAAATGAAAACGCAGGCACAAATTTGTCCTTTAAGACATAATATGGGCAAATTTGGAAAGAATATACATCGCTTCCTTTCCGCATCCGTGTGCAAAAAAATTAAGGGCTATGCTGCCATAGCCCTTAATTTCTACAATCAAATCCATACAGGCAAACCTATACAAATTTCACCAGATCATCCACGCTCTTGCGCTTTGGTGCCTCCGGAGCCTCATCCGCGAAGCCTGCCGCCACAAGCGCCGCAACCTTCTGCCCTTCCTCAAGTCCGATAATCTCTGCCACCTTCGCCTCGTCAAAAATGCCAAGGATTACGCATCCCAAGCCCTTATCATGCGCCGCAAGGCAAAACGTCTGCGTCGCAAGTCCCGCGTCAAATACCTCCCAGCGGTCTTCCTTGGAGGTTGTATACGAGCCGTCCCGTTCAAATCCGCTTCTGCCGTGAACCATCGTCACAACAACAAGCGCAGCGGAGCCGTTGATAATGCCTTTATTATGTTCAAATCCAAGCGTCGCCTCGTCCGCGATTTTCGCTTTCAGGTCCGCGTTCTCCACAACGGTATAACGCGTCACCTGCGTGTTCTTCCAGGAAGGCGCAAACGCCGCGGCAGCCACAATCTCCTGCATCAGTTCATGCGGCACCTGCTGCGCTTTAAATTTCCGGATGCTTCTTCTTGTCTGGATGCATTGCAAAGTTTCCATAAAAATACCTCTCTTTCGTTTCTGTGCTACATTGATAGTTACGTTATGATAATTACTTTAAAAAACCATTTACAATCTGTTCCTCCGCCTCCGCTTCGGTCAGCCCGAGCGTCATGAGCTTAATCAACTGTTCCCCCGCAATTTTGCCGATTGCCGCCTCATGGATTAAACTCGCATCAAGATGGTTTGCCGTAATCTCCGGAATGGCACGCACCACCGCATTGTCCATAATAATCGCGTCACACTCCGAATGTCCTGCGCACTTGTTGTTGCCATTGATATGGGAATAGAATGTCTGTTCTGAATTATCCTTTGCCACCGAACGAGAAATCACGTTTGTGCTCGAGTCCTCCCCGTCCAAATCCACGTAAAAATTTGTTGTTGCCTTCTGCCTTCCATGGGTCATCAGCTTTTCCTTAATCACAAGCTGTGCACCTTTACCAAGCTTCGCCCTTGTCACGCGCTCCGTGGAATCCACGCCCCTAATCTGCACCGTATCCATTTCCATATAGCTGTTTTCGTCCATCTCCACCACGGTTTGGGGATTCATAATGCGTTCGCCCGTGCCCTCTCCGGACCCGTAATGCTTTTCCACATAACGAAGCCTTGTGTTCTTTCCCACATAAAACGTGTGGATTCCGCTGTGCTCGCTCGTCCTGTCACCGCCATTGTGAATGCCGCAGCCCGCGACAATCGTAACGTCACAGTCCTCGCCAATGTGAAAATCGTTGTACACCAGTTCCTTTAACCCGGTCTGCGTCATCAATACCGGAATGTGCACACTCTCCCGCTTCGTTCCCGGCTTGATATAAATATCAATACCCGGTTTATCCTCCTTAGGAACAATCTCAATATGCTCCGTGGAACGCCTTCCCGCCGACTCGCCGTTTGCACGGATATTGTAAGCGCCCGCAGGCACGTCATGCAAATCCGCCACCTGCATCAGCAACGTTTTCTGAATCTCATCCATGAATACATCCCCCCGCTTTCCGCCTGCAGGCAAAGCTGTCGTCTAAAAGCTGCGGTAAAATCTCATCCCGCGTTCCCATGCCGGTAACTTCCCCGTCTGCGATTACCACGATTTCATCGGCAATATTTAAAATCCGCTCCTGATGCGAAATAATCACAATATTCCCCTGCGTCTCCTCGTGCATTTCCTCAAATACTTTAATTAAATTCTGAAAACTCCACAAATCAATGCCTGCCTCCGGCTCATCAAACACGGAAAACTTTGTGCCGCGCGCAATGACCGTCGCAATCTCAATACGCTTTAGCTCTCCTCCTGAAAGGCTTGCATTCACCTCACGGTTAATGTAATCCCGCGCACAAAGTCCTACCTCGGAAAGGTACTTGCACGCACCGTCAACACTCAGCCGTTCTCCCGCCGCAAGACGGATTAAATCAAGCACTGTAATCCCCTTAAACCGCACCGGCTGCTGAAACGCAAAACTGATGCCAAGCCGCGCCCGCTCGGTCACGGACAACTGCGTAATCTCCTGACCGTCAAAAAAAATCTGTCCCTCCGTAGGCTGTATAATTCCCGCAATCATCTTTGCAAGCGTGGATTTTCCGCCGCCGTTTGGTCCCGTGATTGCCGTAAACCTATGATTTATCTTTAAATCAACATGATTTAATATATCCTTCCCATCTCCATCATCCACATGATAAGAAATGTTTTTTAACTCCAACACGTATTCTGCCTCCATTCCACAATGTATAATTCCAGTATACCCAATATCTGTCAAAATTGCAATTGCAAACATCATCTCTGTCCGCAATTGCCATCTGCACCGGTTAAATAACCGCCAAACGCTATATTTCCACCCGGAAACAAATCTCCTGCGCGCCCGCGTTCCCCAAAAGTTCCACCGTGATTTCCCCATTATGGTCAAGCACAAGCCGGTTTGCCTGATACAGTCCAAGCCCTCTGTCCTCACGGTTGTTCTTGGTGGTAAATCCCTTTTCAAAAAAATGCGCAATCTCGCCCATCGTGAGATGTTCCACCTGATTTTTAATCACAAAAACCAGCTTGTCATCCTTGGAATCCAAAATCATTTCCACCCTGTTACGCGAAGGCTGCGCCGCCTCAAACGCATTGTCCACAAGCACCCCAATAATCTCCACTAAGGAATGTTCCGACACGGATGTCACAATTTCCTGACTCAGCACCTGTATATCAATATCAATGAATTCCGGTGCCGCGATAATCTTACTGTATAGAAATCCGGCAAGAATTTTATCGGAAATGCGTAAAAGAGAAAGGTCACAGCGCGGTCTGTCACCGTAAATCCCCCTGCCATATGCCGACTGCGCTTTCACAAGCTCATCATAATTATCAATCGTCACATGCATGTTTAAAATTGCATTCATATGATTGTCAAACTCATGCTGCCTTGCCCGGATATCCTTTGTCAGCTCCTCCATGGGCTTTATGTACAGCTTGTAAATCTTTAATTCCTGCTCCTTCTTCCTTAAGTCGGCATAATTGCGGCTCCAGTCAAATAGTCCCAAAAGAATCACGGAAAAAATAATTCCAAACAGCACCATTACCTTTATTTCAAGCGTGTGGCTTTGCGACAGGTCAATCAGCAGATAGATTGTCACAATCAGCGCCACCGCGCAGAATATCCGATACAAAAATTTCCTTCCAAGCTCCGCCATTTATTCGTCCTTTCCATTGATTTTCTGAAGCAGTCCGTTCTTATACGTAACACCCACCTCTGCTGTTTCCCCGTTTTTCAAGCGGATCAGCCCGTTCACTGTGTCCACATAATCGATATAATCCAAATTGACCACACACATCCGGTGCACCTGCAAAAAGCGCTTTTTGGGCAGCTTCTCCAAAAGCTGCCTGATTGACAGATACGGCACCCTCATTTCCTCCTTCGCAAGCACAAAGCCCACCCCTCTTGGCACCGCCCTGACACAGATAATGTCCTTGCAGAAAAGCTTATAGTTGACGCCATCCTTTTTGACCATCACAAAGCTTTCGCGCGTTTCCCCCTGCTGAGACAAAAACAGAAGTTTTCCCACAAGCTGTTCAATATCAGATTTCCGGTAAGGTTTAATCAGATACTGATAACAGTGCAGCTCCCTGTATGCCGCAAGCTCCATATTCGCAATTGAAGTAATCATAACAATCGGCGTGAACGCATACTCTTTTTTTGCCCGTATTTCCCGCGCAAATGTCATTCCCGAACAGTCCTTTTTGTCATCGGGATTTAAGTTGATATCAAGCAAAAAAGCCTGAAAGGGCTGCTGCGCCCCGTTCAGCGCAGCTCTCGCCTCCTCCAGACTTTTCACGGGAACAACGGCCACGGTCTCTGATACATGTTCTGCCATCGCGGTAACGGCATTTAAGCTGTCCCTGCTGTCCTCCAGTATCAAAATTTTTGTCACACCCTGACCTGCCATTTTGCTGCCCCCCTGTTATCCTTTCCCTATACAAACGTGTGAATCCTTACTTCAGAATTTCACCGACTGACTTCGCAAGTCCTGCCACACCCTGAAGTTCCGACGGAATAATGATCTTAGTCGCAGTACCGTTTGCAGCCTTCTCAAATGCTTCAAGTTTTTTAATCGTAAGCACTGCTTCATCCGCACCCGCATCCCTTAAGAACTTAATTCCTTCGGCGTTTGCCATCTGTACGACCCTGATTGCCTCCGCCTGACCTTCCGCCTCGCGGATTTTACGCTCTTTTTCCGCCTCTGCACGAAGGATTGCAGCCTGCTTTTCCGCCTCTGCCTCAAGAATTGCCGACTCCTTCTGACCTTCCGCCACAAGGATTGTTGACTTCTTCTCACCCTCTGCACGAAGGATTGCCTCACGCCGTTCACGCTCCGCCTTCATCTGTTTCTCCATCGCATTGCGGATTGCCTCGGGCGGAATAATGTTTTTCAGCTCAACACGGTTTACCTTAATCCCCCATGGATCCGTTGCCTGGTCCAATGCGGAACGCATGTTTGTATTTATGATTTCCCTTGATGTCAGTGTCTGGTCCAGCTCCATATCACCGATAATGTTTCGGAGTGTCGTCGCAGTCAGCTTTTCAATTGCCATAATCGGATTATCCACACCGTATGCGTACATCTTCGGGTCAGTGATTTGGAAAAATACAACCGTATCAATCTGCATTGTTACATTATCCTTTGTGATAACGGGCTGAGGCGGGAAATCAACCACCTGCTCTTTTAAATTAACCCTCTTTGCCACCCTGTCGAGAAACGGAATCTTAAAATGAACGCCTACGCCCCATGTACTGTCATATCCCCCAAGCCGCTCAATAACATACGCTGATGCCTGCGGTACAACGCGCACGTTTGTTGCAATCAATAAAATAATGATAAATAGAATCGCCAATATCCATCCCATTAGTTTGTCTCCTCCTCATACTTTTCAACAATTAATTTTACACCTTTAATGTCCACAACCTTCGCAAGTGCTCCCGCCGCGATTTTACAGCCGTTGTCTGCCGCCCGCACCGTCCAGTCCTGACCGTTTACCACCGCACAGCCCGTTTCCACAATATTGTCAACGTCCTGCGTGATACGAACGACCTTACCGATAATGCCCTCATAATTCGTCCTTGTCCGCGATACGTTTATGTACTTCACCACCAGCGGTCTTGTGAAGATTAACGTCACAAAGGATACGGCGAGAAACACGGCAATCTGCAGCATTGTCCCTGCACCCAAAAGCGTCGCCAGAACTGCCGCAAGTGCACCGAGCGCAAACCAGATTGCACCAAAACCGACTGTTACAATTTCAATGATAATCAGTACAATCATCGCAACCAGCCACACCATTGTATTCATGATACATCCTCCTTTCTGTCTTTTCTGTTTCAAAGGATTTTATTTTCCTGTCAGAATTATATTACTTCATAATTTTGTCCAATACAATGTTTTTTGCGTCAATAAGGTTATTTCCGTATTGAAAAAGGGCACTGCCATAGAGACAGTACCCTTTACAGACATCCATTATACGCCTTCATGGAATGTTCTTGAAATAACATCCGCCTGCTGTTCCGGCGTCAGCTTAATGAAGTTTACGGCATAGCCAGAAACCCTGATGGTAAGCTGCGGATAATTCTCCGGGTGCTTCTGCGCGTCCAAAAGCGTATCCCTGTTCAAAACATTGACATTCAGATGATGTCCTCCCTTAGTTGCATATCCGTCCAAAAGATTTACCAGATTGTCTACCTGCTGTGTATTTGCTGCCATAACTAATTCCTCCTTGTTTTCCGAAGGAAAATGCGACTGCCCCACCAGGAGCAGAGAAATTTTTCCTCCTTGTTTTTGAATACTTCTATTATGATGATTTTTCTTTTTTTCCTGCCTGTTTCTTTCAGCCTGTGACTATAGTATATTCAAATCGCGGAAGAATTTCGGTAACATCTGTTACATTTTTTTAAATTTTTTGTTCCAAATAAAATACAATGAAACGATGGCAAGACTGCAACGCCAAGGTCAATAAAGCGCTTCAAGCGCACGGCGATCAGAAATCCTTATGACATTCTTTTCCACAGTGATAAATCCCTCCTGCTGCATTTTCATCAGCTCCCTTGAGAGGGAAGGACGCGTCGTCCCCAAATAATCGGCAAGCTCTTCGCGGTTCATGATAAGACGCACAACGCCGTTTTCCGACGCCTGATCCAAAAGCCACAGCGCTATCCGCTCCTTGAGCGTTGTGCCCGCTAAAAGATGCAGCTTTCTCGTCATGGAAAAATTCTTTTCGGACTGTATCTCCAGCATGTTTCTCGTAATCATCCTGTGATGTTCACAGGCGTTGCTGCAAAAGCAGTAGAAAAAATCCCACGGTATTTCCAAAAGCCTGACACTGCCCTGCGCGATTGCGTCATACCAGTATTTTTTTGCATCCGCAAACAGAAACATCTCGCCAAACACATCACCCGCTTCCACCAGTACCAGCACATCCCGCTTTCCCGACGCAAAATCCTTTGCAAGCATCACGGAGCCTTCCAGCAACAGAAACAAATTCTTTGGTGTCTCGCCCTGTCGGAAAATATAGCTTTCATCGTAGAACGAACGCTCGACAGTCTTGGAGCACGCAAACATTTTGTCAAGCTCCGCGTCGCTGATATTGCGGAATAAATGAATGTCTTCCAGACACTCCCTGCACCGCCTTACATGTTCTGTCATGGATTACATCATACCGCCCATGCCCGGACCGCCTGCCGGCATTGCAGGAGCATCTTCCTTAATATTTGCAACAACCGACTCTGTCGTAAGCAGTGTGCTCGCTACGGAACAAGCATTCTGTAATGCGCTTCTTGTCACCTTCGCCGGATCAAGAATTCCTGCCTCAACCATATCAACATACTCTTCCTTTGCCGCGTCAAAGCCAAAACCAATCTCTGACTCTTTTACCTTGTTGACAATGACACTGCCCTCAAGACCTGCGTTTGCGGCAATGATAAACAAAGGAGCCTCCAATGCCTTTAAGACAATCTTTGCGCCGGTCTTCTCATCACCTTCAAGTGATTCAACAAGATTCGCAACCTTCTTGGACGCATGGATATATGCAGAACCGCCGCCTGCGATAATTCCTTCCTCTACGGCTGCCCTCGTCGCATTAAGCGCATCCTCCATACGAAGCTTTGCTTCCTTCATCTCTGTCTCTGTTGCCGCACCGACGCGGATTACCGCAACGCCGCCTGCAAGCTTTGCAAGACGTTCCTGTAATTTTTCCTTATCAAAATCAGACGTTGTCTCCTCAATCTGCTTCTTAATCTGTGAAATCCTGGCATCGATTGCCGCCTTATCGCCTTCTCCGTCAACGATAATTGTGTTCTCCTTCTGAACCTTAACGGACTTCGCGCGTCCACACTGCTCCAAGGTTGTCTCTTTAAGGTCAAGACCAAGCTCCTCGCTGATTACCTGACCGCCTGTCAGGATTGCGATATCCTCAAGCATAGCCTTTCTTCTGTCACCATATCCCGGAGCCTTTACTGCTACGACATTAAATGTACCACGCAGCTTGTTGACAATCAGTGTCGTAAGCGCCTCACCCTCAACGTCCTCAGCGATAATCAGAAGCTTTGCGCCGGACTGCACAACCTGCTCCAAAACCGGAAGGATTTCCTGAATATTTGAAATCTTCTTATCCGTAATTAAGATGTAGGGATCTTCCATTGTCGCTTCCATCTTATCCATATCCGTTGCCATGTATGCGGAAATATAACCGCGGTCAAACTGCATACCTTCTACCAGGTCAAGCTCAGTCTGCATGGTCTTTGACTCCTCAATCGTGATAACGCCGTCGCCGGAAACCTTCTCCATCGCGTCCGCTACCATATTTCCGACTTCCTCGTCGCCGGAAGAAACCGTCGCAACTCTTGCGATATGCTGTTTGCCGTTTACCTTAGAGCTCATGGAAGCAATCGCGTCAACTGCACAGTTTGTCGCTTTCTTCATACCCTTTCTCAAAATAATCGGGTTTGCGCCTGCCGCCAAATTCTTCATACCCTCGTTAATCATCGCCTGTGCAAGAACCGTCGCTGTCGTTGTACCATCACCAGCCACGTCGTTTGTCTTTGTGGCAACTTCTTTGACAAGCTGTGCGCCCATGTTTTCAAACGCATCCTCAAGCTCAATTTCCTTTGCAATTGTCACACCGTCGTTTGTAATCAGCGGTGCGCCGAACGACTTGTCAAGTACAACGTTCCTGCCTTTTGGTCCAAGTGTCACGCTTACGGTATCCGCCAGTTTATCCACGCCTGCTTCTAATGCTTTGCGGGCTTCTGCCCCATATTTAATTTCCTTTGCCATGATTGCATATCCTCCAAATCTAAATAATATAAAATCTACTTTAATATTTCATGCCGGGAACGCCGTCTTATGCGTTCTCTTAAACGAAAGAAAACCTTAATCCGTGTGTGATTTCCTTCGTTGTCTGATTACTGAATGACCGCTAAAATATCATTCTGCTTTACAATAATGTACTCCTCGTCATCAATCTTGACTTCCGTTCCGGAATACTTCGAGTAAATGACGTTGTCGCCAGCCTTTACTTCCATTTTGACTTCCTTGCCGTCCACAACGCCGCCCGGTCCTACTGCAATAACCTCTGCCTGCTGCGGTTTCTCTTTGCTCTGCCCCGGTAAAACGATACCTGACTTTGTGGTCTCCTCAGCGATTAACTGCTTTAATACAACTCTGTCTCCTAATGGTACTAACTTCATGTTAAATGCCTCCTTAAAAATAATTTATAAACATTTTTTTCCATTTTTGCAATCAGCACTCTTTGCTATCGAGTGCTAACAAAACATATCATAATTTCTTACAGAAAGTTGTGCAAGCGCATTTAAATGCCATTTTCTTCCATTATCTCATGTTTTCTTATTTTTACTCGTTATTTCTCATTTTTTTATAATTCAGTTTACTTAATAATTATTTTATACTTTTATTTTTTCTTAATACCTTTCTCAATTCTTTCCCTGTATCCAGGCGCATTTTTTATCTCAAATTTGTTTTCGAGCATGGCGTATTCCGCATCGGAAAGTACATCCCGGTAGCTCTCCTCTACATTAATATGCATCACGCAGCCTACCGCAATACTTGGCACAAGCTTTTCGTCCTCAAAGGCATCACACGCCTCCTGTATGCTGTCGCAATAGCGCTTTGCCTCGTCCTCCTCCGCCAATGGCAAAAGCACATGGAATACATCACCCTCAATCCTGCCAATGACTGCATTATCAAATCCTGCCTCCTGCGCCTTATTTCTAAGGATATTGGCTACCGTGAGCACCAGCCGGTCGCTCTCCTCCTCGCCAAAGCTGCTGTCAAAAAACTTCCAATCGTTGATATTGACACAGATTACCGCTGTCGGAACCACCTCACGTTCCGCAAGCTGCCGCATGTGGCTCATAAAATAATTTCTGTTCAGCACACCTGTCAGCGGGTCGTTCTGCTCCGAATACTTTACCTGATATGCATCCTTTTCCACCTGCTGCTCCAGCTCATCTATGTACACCGCCTGCTCACTTGCCAAATAAGATTTTTCACTAAATCCCTCCAGCGTTTTTATATATGCGTCAAGCAGGGCTTTTGCTTCTTTCATTTTCTCTTCTGCCACATGATGATACTTCGCATAAATATGGCAGACCGTGCGCCCCATGACTCTGATTTTTGTTCCAGGCTTATTTTTCACGTCAGGCACAAAGCCCTCAAAATCCCCGTACGACATGATAATCGCGCCATGTCTGTCCGTCATAAGCGCATCGACGCCAAACGTCGTATGCATACATGAAAGAACCGCTCCTGCTGCCTCCAAGTCAAACAAATCCTTCGGAAAATAATTTTTACTGTTTTGGTTTACCCTCTGTGCAAATGCCATCTTCTTATTGTTCATTACAGCCCTCCATTCCTGATACAACGCGGTATCAGCCTACTCTTTTATACCTGTCAGTTCAAGTATACTGTTTTCGCCAAAAATTGTCTACCTGATGCCTTTATGTTTTTTTCATCTATCCGTCAAAATAAACCGGTCGATTACTTCTGCTATCCCATCTTTATTATTGTCATTTTCCGTGATATAATCCGCATATTTTTTCAGATAAGGACTCGCGTTTGCCATTGCAACGCCCACGCCTGCCTCCTGTATCATGGAAATGTCATTTTCCTCATCCCCCACCGCAACCGCGTTTTTTTCAGGAATGTTTAACGCCCTGCACATGTTCACCAGCGCATTTCCCTTCCCCGCCTTCTTATTATAAAATTCCAAATAATAATCATTTGAGAATGCACACGCAAGCTCCTGCCCAAGCAAGGAGCTTTCGACCTGTGCGCGAAACTGTTCCAGCTTGTGTCTGTTCTCTAAATCAATGGTAAGCACCTTAAACGGTTCATGCGAAAGCTCCGCCAAAAGATTTTCGCCGACCACATAGGGCATATGGATAAACTGCGTATAATACCTGATTGCGTCATCGTCTGCAATACTCACGACATGCGTATCCGTGTATGTCTGAATATGGAGTTCCCACTCCTTCGCCATGTCAAACAGCTTCTGCGCCGCCCACATCGGCACGTGATAGCTTTCCATCACCCTGTCCCCAACGCAGTCATAAAGAACGGCCCCATTATATGCCGTGGCATAAATTCCGCCCGCTTCCAAACCATGCTGCGCCTGCATTCGGACGACTTCATCCTTAATCTGAAGCTCCCCTAACACCTCCAAAATACTGTCCACCGGTCTTCCGCTTGCAAGTACAAGCGAATGTCCCGCTTTTATCATCTCAAGGAGCTTTTTGCGCAATTTTTCCGAAACCTTTTTTTCCGTCGTAAGAAGCGTACCGTCCAAATCCGTAAACAGCACTTTCCTATGCAAAACTTTTTTCATTTTATCCAAAACCTCCTCATGTACATACAACCGCCCATACCCTGTCGCAAGATCAAGCCCCGGCTTATTTTCCCCATGAAAATCAGAGCCGCCGCTTTCCAAAAGCCCGTACCTTTTTGCAAGCTCCTTCATTTTTTTCTCTTCCGACGGCGTATACGTGCTGTAAAGCGTTTCCATTGCCATAAGTCCCGCCGCCTTAAGACGCCTTACCAGTATTTCCAGGTTCTCCTTCGAAAACCCGTAAAGGAAAGGATGCGCCAGGACCGGAATGCCTCCTGCTCTTCTTGTAACGTCAATAACTTCTTCCGGCGTAATCTTTTCACGGTGCACAAAGTATGGCGTATGGTCACCCAAATACCGCTCAAATGCTTCATTTCTGCTTTTTACATATCCCTTATCCAAAAGGAATTTCGCATAATGCGCTCTTGTAATCACCGAATTTGGAAACGCGCGGCAAAGCGCCTCATAGGTGATGTCAATCCCCGCACCGCGCAGATTTTCACAAAGCTTATGGTTCCTGTCCGTGCGTGACTGTTTAAAACGCGCAAGATAATCAAGGAACACGGGAGCTTTATAATCAATAAAAAGTCCTACGATATGCACATCCCGTTCCTGATACTGCGTGGAATACTCGATACCCGGTATGATTTCAACGGGCTTATCCTGCGCATATTCCAAAATTTCATCAATACCGTCTACGGTATCATGGTCCGTAAGCGCCATCGCCCGCAGCCCCTTTTGAACGGCATAGTCAACAAGCTCCTTAGGCGTCATACTGCCATCCGAGCGGTTGGAATGCACATGCAGGTCAACCATTCCCATTTTAACCGCGCTCCTTTCCTTTCTGCGACTCTGCAGCAATGTATACAAAAGGCAGATGTACATGTTTCATCTGCCTTTCTTCTCCTATTCTTCCCCGCTCTCGTCCTCTGCTTCCGCAGTATAGACGGCTGTTCTCTTTCTCGCCATTTCATCGCTCGCAAGATATTCGTCATATGTCGTAATCTTGTCAATCAAAGTACCGTCCGGCAAAATCTCCATTATACGGTTTGCCGTCGTCTCCACGAACTGATGGTCGTGGCAGGCGAAAACCGCCACCCCCGGAAACTTGATTAACCCATTGTTTAATGCCGTAATCGACTCCATGTCAAGGTGGTTTGTCGGTTCATCCAAAATCAGGCAGTTTGCCCCGCTAATCATCATTTTGCTAAGCAGGCAGCGCACCTTTTCCCCGCCGGAAAGCACCTTCACCTTTTTTACGCCGTCCTCGCCCGCAAACAGCATCCGTCCCAAAAAGCCGCGTACATATGTGATGTCATCCACCTTGGAATATCCCATCAGCCAGTCTGCAATCGTGTAATCATTGTCAAACTCGTTTGTCGGGTCTTTCGGGAAATATGCCTGCGACGTGGTAACACCCCACTTATAGGTTCCCTCGTCCGGTTCCATTTCTCCCATCAGGATCTGAAACAGCGTTGTCTTTGCAAGCTCATTGCCTCCCACAAACGCCACCTTATCCTCACGTCCTAGAATAAAGGAAATATTATCGAGCACCTTCACACCGTTAATTGTTTTGGACAGGTTTTCCACGGTCAGCACCTCGTTGCCGATTTCGCGGTCCGGTCTGAAATCAATATACGGATATTTCCGGCTTGAAGGCCTGATGTCCTCCAGCTCGATTTTCTCCAATGCACGCTTTCTTGACGTCGCCTGCTTTGATTTTGACGCGTTTGCCGAGAACCTTGAAATAAATTCCTGTAATTCCTTAATCTTCTCTTCCTTCTTCTTATTTGCTTCCTTCATCTGCTTGACAAGCAGCTGGCTTGACTCATACCAAAAGTCGTAATTTCCCGCATAGAGCTGGATTTTGCCGTAATCAATATCCGCTATCTGCGTACACACTTTGTTCAGGAAATAACGGTCATGCGACACCACAATAACCGTATTCTCGAAGTTAATCAGAAACTCCTCAAGCCACGCAATCGCGTCCAAATCAAGGTGGTTTGTCGGCTCATCCAGCAGCAGAATGTCCGGATTTCCAAACAGCGCCTTTGCAAGCAGCACCTTTACCTTCTGGCTGCCGTTTAAGTCCTTCATCAGCGCATAATGAATTTCCGTGTCAATGCCAAGTCCGTTTAAAAGCTGTGCCGCGTTGGACTCCGCCTCCCAGCCGTCCATCTCCGCAAACTCCCCCTCCAGCTCGCTTGCTCGGATGCCGTCCTCATCGGTAAAATCTTCTTTTGCGTAAATCGCGTCCTTTTCCTTCATAATCTCGTAGAGACGCGCATTTCCCATGATAACCACGTCCATTACGGAATACTCGTCATATTTAAAATGATCCTGTTCCAAAACCGAAAGCCGTTGTCCCGGCGTAATGCTGATATCTCCCTTGGTCGTTTCCAGCCTGCCTGACAAAATCTTTAAAAAGGTTGATTTCCCCGCTCCATTTGCCCCGATTAAACCGTAGCAGTTACCCTCCGTAAACTTTATATTGACATCTTCAAATAATGCCTTTTTACCGACACGGTAAGTTACATTGTTTGCACTAATCATGATTTCATCCTCTTTATTTATTTCTTTTTGTTTTTTTGTCACATCGTTTTCATTATACATAAAAAGCAGAATTTTTCAAGGGAAAAAAAGGTTGATATGAAAAAACTATAAAAAGACTTGCAAAAAGTTGAAAATCCCGTATGATGTAACTATATACATTATTCAATCATTCTAAAGAAAGATAAGAGGATATTTAAATGGGTATTGGAAAGGGTAAGGGAAAGGCAACACTGATGAAAGCTGTTTCGGAGCTGAAGGAGACAGATTACTCAAAGGAGCCGGAATTAAACAAAATTTACCGCAGGCTGTTAAACGGAAGGATGCAGTTTGCACAGGTCTTTGAAAAAAACATTAAAGCGGTTATGCAAATCAGCTCCCTTGATTTGACAATGCAGCATCAGACGGGAAAAATCATGGATATCTCACGCAGGGTAACAAGGGCTACCGAAACAATTTTCGGTTCATCCGCCGGCTCGTCGAACAGCCAGCATGAGGAGCTGACAAACACCATTATTAAGGTCTCTGAAAAGACGGACAACGTATACCAGAAAATAGAAGCAGGGCAACGTGAGCTGACTGTAATCAAAGAGCTTTCCGACCAAACCATAACCGTTTCCCGTGAAATGCAAAAGGATATGGATGAGCTTATGAATATCATCAACCGTATCAGTTCCGTTATCTCAGGAATTGATTCCATTTCCTTACAGACAAACCTGCTTGCGCTCAACGCTTCTGTCGAAGCCGCAAGAGCCGGTGAGGCCGGAAGGGGCTTTGCTGTCGTAGCGGGTGAAATACGCGAGCTGGCAGAAGAAACGCAAAAAATGACAAAAAGTATGGAGTCGTTTGTAAACGATATGAAAAGCGCTTCTCAAAAAAGCGTAAAAAGCTCCACGGAGACAATTGATTCGCTGGCATCCATGACAGACCGTATCAAAAATGTATGGGAATTAAATGATGAAAGCCAGCGCTACGTCTCCAACATTAATGAATCCATCAGTTCCATCGCTGCTGTCAGCGAGGAAATCAGCAGCTCCATGGCAGAAATGGAAAACCAGCTGAAAGACAGTACAAATTTTATGCAGCAGGTCGGCGAAGAACTGCGGGAAGCAGCAAAGCCTGTCGTTGATATTGAAAAAACGCTTGACGAAACCGTAAAACAGATGGGGACTATGACCAAGGACGCATTCTTCCATTTGGAAAAACAGGAATTTGCCCAGTACATGAAAAATGCCATTTCCTCACACCACTCATGGCTTGGCAATCTGAAAAAAATGGTAAACAGCAGAATGATTGCACCGTTGCAGCTGGATTCCTCCAAATGTGGATTCGGACATTTTTATTACGCCATAACGCCGGACATTCCGGGCGTTCTTCCAATTTGGGAAGGGCTTGGCGCAAAGCATCAGAAATTCCACAGATATGGCGCTGCCGTTATGAACGCAATCGGCAACGGGGATTATACGGAAGCGGAACGGATTTACTATGAGGCAGAAAATTACTCGAAAGAACTGATTACCGATATGGAGAGGATTCTGCAAATTGCGAATGCATAAATTATTATACATATTTTAAGACAAAGACACTGCACCATAACTGTTCATCTGTTATGGAGAATATCGTGCAAGCAATTAGCCGTGATATTTTATGTTATGCCATGCGTACCCTTTCCCGCCGTTTTACTGTGGGTCATGTCCATGATAAATTAATCATTGAAACTCCAATGGATACAGACCTTTGTGCCATCTGCGAGCAGATGGGCAAAACCCCTGATTGGATTAAAGGGTTGCCGTCAGGAACAGACGGCTATAAAACAGAATTTTATAAATAAGAAAGCAAAAACCAT
>DKYC01000077.1:0-6361 GCA_002492295.1 Lachnospiraceae bacterium UBA7110 | reverse complement strand
ATGGTTTTTGCTTTCTTATTTATATTCACTGATATCATTATATGTAACCATGATAATCATTGTATCCGCACGTCTGCCAATGGGCTTGATGGAAAGCCTGTACCACACATCCGTCATGACCTCGTATTCCACGGAGCTGAAAAACTCTCCCCTGACCAGCTTTCCAAATTCCTCCTTCAGGATATCGCATTCGTTCCGCACCCTGCGGTTATGCTCATTTTCATCAACACCGATTTCAAATGAAATATCATTATCATATCGTTTGTTTGCGCGCAGAAGCTCGATTTTTCCATTGCGGTATTCGTAGATTGCAACAGGGATATCAAGCATATCAAAGAAAATCCCGGTATTGGAACGTGTGTTCCAAATCTCGTTGATAATATCCGTGTTTTCATCCGTAAAAAGTCCTGTTTCCCGCATGTTTTCCTTCTCAAGAAACGCTTCATAGTCCTTTATCGGCATAGGCTTTGCATAATAAAAGCCCTGCGCGTACTCGCAGCCGATGCACTTTAAAAAGTCCACCTGCTCAATCGTTTCCACACCCTCTACAATCGAAGGAAGGTGCAGCCATTTTGCCATACGGATTACGGAAGTAATGACCTTCTCTCCCTTGCTGTTGTTAAACTTCTGACTCTGCTGGAGAAATTTCATGTCTACTTTGAGGTAATCCACTTCCATATCCTTTAGTACATTTAGGGAAGAATATCCGCTTCCAAAATCGTCCATCATAATCTTAAAGCCAATATCATGCAGTCTGCTCATGGTTTTCATCACAAGCGCCTGATCCTCCATAAATGCGCTCTCCGTAAGCTCGAGATTTAACAGCCCTGCCGGTATCCGGTATTCGGTAATCAGCTTTTTCAGGATTTCCACCAAATGCGGATTGTAGATATTTACCCGCGACACATTGACGGAAATCGGATTTGGTGTTTTCCCCTCGTCAAGCCATCTGCGAAGAAGCATACATACATGGCGCCACATATACTGGTCAAGCCGCCCGATAATGCCGTTTCGCTCATACACGGGAATAAACTCCCCCGGGGAAATCATGCCCCTATCCGGATGCTTCCAACGCACAAGCGCTTCAGCGCCATAGGATTTATCTGTTACAAGATTAATTTTGGGCTGCAGAAATACCTCGAACTGCTCCTCCTCAATCGCCTTGTTGACCTCATTGATAATAAACTGCTCCTGCCGCATATTTTCAATCATGCTGTCATCATAATACGCGACACTCTCCACAAACTTACCCTTACAGTTTTTTGCCGCGAGAAATGCCCTGTCATACATTTCGGACACATCCATCGTGCGGTCCCTGATAACATAAACGCCGCAGGAAACCTTGATGTTATAGTCTTTATTGACCTTTTTCAAAGTAATCTGAATCGCCTTTACCAAAAGGTCTATGTTTTCTTCCTTATAGGGCATGCACACGGCAAACACGTCATTTTCCAGCCTGCCATAAGCAAAATCATCAAACACCGTCGCAATACGTTTTAACTCCTTTGCCACACTGACAAGTACCCTGTCGCCTTCCTTAATGCCGTAAAAATTATTTATCATTTTAAACCGGTCAATGTCCATTCTGACAAACGCAAAATCCCCGTCCTTTGCATCCGCCAAAAGCATGCGCACTTCCTGGTAAAATTTGAACTTTGTATACAGTCCCGTTACCGAATCACGCTCCGCCATAATCATACGGCTTTTGTCAATCGCGTTCTTAATCCGAAACTGCAGAAGGACAGGATTGTACGGCTTCATCACAAAATCCCATACGCCTGCCTCCAGGCATTTTTTCTCGGAATGCCAGTCCTCATTTGAGGTTGCCACGATTACCGGAATATTATCGTACTCTTTATGGAGACGGAATTCATCCATAAACTGAAATCCATCCATCACAGGCATAATCAAATCAAGCACAATCACGGCAATCCTGTTAAGATTGTGCTCAAGCAGTTCCAAAGCTTCCCTTCCATTGCAGGCGCCGATTACTTCAAACTCACTTTTCAGTACATCCGTAAGGGATTTTTTTACGAGCTCCTCATCATCCACTACCAAAACCGTATCTTTTATCTCCATGACAACCGCTCCTTTTGTGTAAAATACCAAAAATCACTGGTATAATTCTAATATTACTGTTAAATTAGTACAGTTGTCAATAGTTTGCACAAAAAGGAACCGAAAACGGTTCCTTTTTGTGCAATATTACTATATTTTATCTTGTTTTAAAGCTCTTAACGATTGGCTTTTGATTGGTAAGATTTGAGCCTGTTCCCTCTACTTTGACAAAATACTGTTTTCTCGATGCCAGGCTGTTCTCGTCTACCTCCTGTGTGCATTTCTTATCCTGATAGAAGGTCATCACATAATCTGTCTCAGGCAGCACGTTCTTTCCAATTGCAACCGTAACGGCGGGCTTCGTACCATTGACCTTTACGGTCACTTTTACTTTTCTGATGTCAACCGGAGTGATTGTATAGGTCTTACTTTTATCTATGACAGCACTTCCTTCGTAATTTCCTTTTCCAACCACTTCCATGGTATATGTTCCAGCCTCTACCGGCTGTGTCGTCGTCTCGTTTGTAGCTGTATTTGTGTACTCAATATCATAGTCCTTACCAGCCTTCAGACTGACTTTTCTGTTTTTCCCGTTAATATGCCTTACCGTAACCTTCGCCGGATTTACGCCGCCGTTATATGCTTTTGACGTTGAACGGATAGCGCTTGTATCTGCATTTAAAACCAACGGATTGATTGTAAACTCATAAACAAGCTCTCCGCCGTAGCTTCCGGTACCTGTAATTACTACGGAAGCAATACCTGCATCCTTATTATTTTTATAAGTTACTCTATATTTTACCTTCTTAGCCTTTCCTTCCGGTGTCAGTACAACCTTGGGTCTGTAAGTCTTACCGGTATAATCAACTGATTCCTGGTAATTTTCCAGCTGGAACCAGCTCTCGTTAAGCTTTTCGCTGACAGACAGTTTCAGGGTTGCCGTTTTGGTTCCAAACGTTACCGTAATTGTTGCCTTTCCCATTGCCACAGGCTCTATCGCAAGGTCAATCCTATTTCCGGAAAGCCCCGTAAATCCGGAAATCTTTGCTACCGCTTCATTTGAAGATTTCACGCTAAAATCATTGAAAAATGTTTGCAGCTCTTCTGCCGTGTACATCGGATCTGCTGCCTTTTGGTTTACATTGAGCCAGATATGCTGTGTCTCATGCCCACTCTTGTCACTCTCAATTCCAAGTGAAGTCGTAAGACTCGTCTTTCCGCCATTTTCAAACGTAATGGAATTAATCTGATGAACATTGACAATACATTTTGCACTCATGATACCCGCTGTCAGTGTAATTTCTGCGGAACCTGCACTGACTGCCGTTACCTTACCGTTTTGGTCTACCTTGGCAACCTTTGGATTGCTGCTTGACCATACCTTTTCAATCTGCTCATTTGCCCAGTATGCATTGTTTCCTGTGGAAAGGACAGTGAGCTCTGCCGTCTTTTTGGGCAAAAGGTTCAGCTCTGTCTGCGAAAGCGCAAGCTGTTCCGTTTCCTTTTCCGGCTTATAAGCGGTTGTGCTACGCTCTACAAAGTCAAAATCCTTTGTATAAGCCACATATCTGTTTCCCTTCGGAATATGGATTCCGTCATCGGCACATAAGAAATAATCTTCTGTCGATTCTCCGTTTGGTCCGTTGTCATCCCATGTGGAATCCTGGAGATACCAGTTTCCGTTTGGCATCTGTACATAATTCCATGCGTGTCCGCCGCCGGCATCACCTGTCGCATACATATTCGGAATGCCAACCGCGTCAAGCAGTCTTGTCATTGCAAGTGCGTAACTCTCACATACACCGGATCCCTTCAGCAGAATACCGTATGATGAGTGGCAGTAAAAATAAATTTCCTGTACGTTCCTATCCGTGGAACTGCCTCCGGTTACACCAATCTCATTATAAAAGTTATTTTCGCAGATCCAGTTGTCAAAATACTTTACAATTCCATACACCGGATAATCAGGATAGTTCTTCAGCGCATATTCCTGTGCCGCTTTTGCAAGCTGGAGTACCTTTGCATTCGCATCCTTATTCAGTGTATCATTATAATACCTTGATTTTCCTACCGTAACCTCAAAATCATATGTAGTTTGTGAATTACGTCTATACCGAATGTCAAGTACGCCTGTGCCTGATATATCCATCCAGTCGCACTTGTATGGCTCTGTCATAATAACAGCGGAAATTGCCTGGCAGAAATCATCAAAGACAAGTTTGTTTGACGCGGTCAGACGGAACTTATTGGTACCTTTTGCCATCACTTTGGACGCGTCAAATATTTTTTTCTGCTCGTCATTCAACTGGTTTCTGAACCAGTCCGCCTTCGGAAGGATTGAATTTGCCTGCTGTATGGTGGAATTATTGTATCCCAAATCCAAAATAAGATCCGCCTTTACATTCTCCGCTACGGAAAAATGTTCTTCCTCATATTCCGGAATCAGTTCCATGTTTTCTTCCGTCAACACGAAAGACTCCGGTACGCTCTCTGTCTCTTCTTCCGTAACCGTTTCTGTCTCCTGCGCGGAAATCACTTCCGTCGCATCCTCATCCGGTACGGTTGATTCTTCTGCGGGAACGCTCTCTTCTGCAAAATCCGTTTCTGTCGTTACTTCTTCCGGGATGGTCTCTTCTGATGCAGCCTCCTCGGAAACAGGTTCTTTATCGGAAACAGATTCTTTATCGGAAGCAGTCTCCTTATCGGAAGCCTCTTCTGAAACAGTCTCCTGCGTTGCATCCTGTTCCCCGTCTTCACCTGACTCGTCTTCTGTCTGGGGCTCCTCTTTTACTGCTGTTTCCTGTGTTTGGGCATTTTCCCCTGCCACAGTCTGTTCTGCTGCCTCTGTTTCTTTCTCCTGTGTTTGGGGCGCAGTCGGTACCTCTTCCATAAAATCCCCAGAAAGCGCATCCATTGCAGTCACAAGTTCCTTTACCGGGATTGAATAATGAAATACGAGCTCTCCGTTTTCATCTACGGCAGCAACGACATCTTCCAAAGCATTGCCGCGGCTTCTTGCAGATGCGATATCATCACAGAATTCAAAATATGCATCCTGCGCATCCGTATCCAACGCGCGGACCGTATCCGCTAACAGGTATGCCACGTCATCATAAACAACGCCGTCAGAACCAATTGCCTTGCCGTTTTCTGATACGTTAAAAGCATACAGGTTATCTGCCCCAGGCTGCAGTTCCCCCGCCTGCGTCTGTGTGCTTTCAACAGCATCCGTAGCTTCTGCCGCATTTACCGTGATATTGGACGGTATTCCTGTCACGACAAGTGTCAATGCAAGCAGCATAGAAATCAATTTCTTCTTCACCTTTTTTCCTCCTAAACATATTTTTCCTTACCAACGTTTTGCGCGGGATACTTTTATCACCCGTTTTACAATACTACTTACCGATTGTTTCTTTTATTGCCGAATATCACCACGTATGCATATAATTATAACGCATTTTGAAAAGATAACAAGCTCCATAATGCATAAAATTTACAAAAATAAGGGAAACATTTCCTACCGAATTGACAAGGGAATCCAATTTTGCTAGTATCTTTTTACATGGTAAAATTTACACGGCAAAACCTGGAACCATAAAAAGGTCATACACTGAAAAAAATAAAGAACGGAGGATTTTCCATGAAAATTTTTCATCTGTTACCTGTTCCGGTCCTACTCATTGGCGCTGCGCTGCTTTTTACAGGCTGCAGCTTTTTGAGACATTCCGAAACGCTTGAGTCACCGGACAGCCCCGTCAACGAACTTGTTCCCCAGACGGAAGTGACCTTGGAAAGCAAAATCAAAAGTGCTAAAGACATGTGCGCCTTTCTAAAAAGCTCCTACGAAAAAATGCAGAAACTAGCTTCTTTGGATAATGCGCCGTCTGACGGCATAAAGGCGGCCAAATCGGTCGAAGAGCAGTACTCCGGCCGGTTAAAAGAGCTATTTGCCCTTGATTTTTCCGCAATGGACGAAGAAACCATTGATTCCTGTCTGGTTGAAATGACAAATTTAATCACCGCAGTCCGTGAGGCAAAAGATGCGCTGACCTTAGGTTGAAAACCAGGGTCAGCGCATCTTTGTCCAATACGCTATTCCACCGAGAGCACCTTATAATCCTGCTCCTCCACAGCCTTTGTCAAAGCGTCATCAGATACCTTTGAATCGCACGTCACAACAGCTGTTCCTGCCTCATGGCTTACTGCCGCTTCCGAAACTCCGTCAAGCGCCTCTAAACATTTCTTTACGCGTGCCTCACAGTGCCCGCACATCATTCCTTCGATTTTCATGGTCTTTGTCATT
>DKYC01000065.1:17193-29459 GCA_002492295.1 Lachnospiraceae bacterium UBA7110 | reverse complement strand
TTTAGGGGAGAATACAAGAAAGTAATTTATTTTTGCTTAATAATTTTGATTTTTTTTTAATTATTTTGGCATATTGCACAAAACAGATTTTATGTTTTAATTAGTCATCAAAAAAAATAAATTCTGTAAACTACTTGCGTAAACTTGCAAATTGCTTTATCATAGATATGATAGAAGGATACATTTTTTCATACCTTTTAAGTAATTTAAGATAAGAAAAAACGGATTTTAGGGAGTACTGCAAAAACAGGTTTTTGCAGGGTAATTAAGAATGGGGGATATTTTAGATGAACCGGAAACCAAAAAAAGGCGGGGCAGAGGTCGCTTTTCGCCCAAAGACCATAATTGAAGCAAGATATGATTTGGACAGAAGACAGAATGACATTTTAGATATTCTGCTTGGCATTGTGGGTGAAGGAAATGATACAGAAGAGAATACAAGATATGAAATTAATATATCGGACGTAAAACATCTTTATAACCTCCAGGATGAGTCGAACGCATATTCCTATCTGCAGAAGGCTGTGAAAAAGTTTGAAGGTTTGGGCTTTCGCCTGAAGGAGGATGAGGGCACGGATATTTATTATCCGTGGTTCAGTAAGATTAAATATCAGAAAAAGCGCGGCGATGAGGGAAAAAGCAAGATTGTACTCGACCTGCACCCTGAGGTGAAGCAGATGATTATGGAGGCAAAGCAGGGGGCGTATTACAGAATTGAGTATCCCCTTAATCTGACAAAGAAATATTCAAAGCGGCTCTATTATTTATTGAAGGAACATGAGACATTCAATAACGGCGTGTACCAGGTAACGTTTGAGGAGCTGCGCAAAATGATGAAAATCCCGGAGTCTTATGCAAACGGAAACGTCAAGCGTGAGATTTTGGAGAAACCGCATGAGGAGATTAACGGGAACACGGATATTGCGTTTGAATATGAGCTTATTCAGGAAAAGCTTCCAAGCGGTCAGATGGGGCTTGGTGCGGTCCGGTTTAAAATCAAGCGTGTGAAGAAAAACCGTACCGTGGTGGAAATCATGGAAAATATGGAGAAGGGCGGCGGCGTAGTGATTGCGACGGACGAGGAGCAGGAGATTATCGATGTATTTGGCTGTTCCCTGAAAGAGGCAAAGGATATTCTGCGCACGGCAAATGCAAACAACCGGACGCACGAGCAGCTTTTCGAGGTGCTGACGCGTACGCTTGGTCAGCCGTCTGTCGAGAATAAAGTGGGATATGTGCTTACAATTCTCAAAAACGGATATAATGAACCGACCATTTTCAGCGGCAGAAGAGGTAAGGGCTGGAACAACAACGACCTGAGCAGCTACAGACAGGTGAATATGGCGGATATCGAGAAACAGATTTTGGCAAATGTGTAAATTTGCGGATTATCCGTACATATGTTTTGATATAAAAGAATGAGGGATTAGGATGGAGCGTATCGTCGCGAAGGGGATTGTCAGCTCTTACGGAAAAAAACAGGTGCTAAAGGGTGTGGATTTGTCAGCAGGCGCGGGAGAATGTGTCGGCATTGTCGGGGAAAACGGCTGCGGGAAATCCACCCTTTTCAATATTCTTGCGGGGCTTAGGAAGGCTGACGGCGGTGAGATTTCTTTTGACAGGGGAAAGACGCCTGCCCAGTGCGTGGGTTATGTGCCGCAGGAGGGCTGCCTTATGGATGAGCTGAGCGTGCTTGATAATTTAAGTCTTTGGTATCGGGATAAGACGGAGCTTCGGCAGTCTTTGAAAGAGGGGGCTTTAAAGGAGCTTGGTGTGGATGAAATGTGCCGGATGAGGGTGGAAAAGCTGTCTGGCGGCATGAAAAAGCGGGTGAGTATTGGATGTGCGCTGGCGGGAAATCCGCCGATTTTAATTTTGGATGAACCGGACGCGGCTTTGGACCTGGTGGGAAAGGCGGAAATCCGGAGGCATCTTTTGGAATATAAAAGGCGTGGCGGGACGATTCTGCTTGCGACGCATGAGGAGAGCGATCTGGCGCTTTGCGACAGGGTTTATGCATTGTATAACGGAAAAAGCAGGGAAATTAACAGGGCACTGCGTGGGGAGGCGTTAATCAAAGAGATGAAAGGTTTATTGCCTGCAGTCAACAGATAGAAAGAGAGGATATGGAATTTGGCATGAATACGGAAAAGAAAAGGAATACAGGTCTGATTATCGGAATTGCCGTGGCGGCTGTTGTCGCGGTTGTTGCTGCCGTGGCGGTGTTTTTTGCGGGAAGGGCGTTTGGAAGTAAGCCGGAACTGCGCCTTCAGGCGGCTGTTGCAAAAATGGCTGCGGAGATGGCGCAGTATGGCAGCTCGCTTTCTGGGAAAATTGATTATCAGGCACTTAATGAAGCCTGGGAAACGGGAGCAATTCACCTCAATACGGATGTGTCGGTAACGATTACGGACGGTGAGACAACCAATGCGGAATTCAGCGTGGACGCGCTGTTTAATGAGAGCCAGAAAAAGGGAACCTATGATATCGGGGTCGGAATGTACGGTTTTCAGATACCGTTTGCGAATGTTGCGGCTACATCGGATACGCTTTACATCAGTCTGCCGCAGTTTCTCAAGGATACTTACCATGTGGAACTGACAAATCTTGGTGAAAAATTTAACAGCTCAGAGTGGGCGGAACTTTTGGACACGACGCTGCCTGAGGATTATTCTGTCGAACTTTTCCAAAAGCGTAAAGCTGACAACGTGGGTACGACGGAGAATTTCATTTCCGTTATAACCAAGTCGGATGCGGTAATCAAAGAAAATACGACGTTTGAAAATATTAAGAACAAGGAGACCGGTCGCGCAGGCGTACGGGTGACTGTGGCAAAGGACGCGGTCAATCAATATATGGAAGCGCTGAAAGCGGATATTTTTGCAAGCGATTTTTATGAAACATATATGGATGGTCTGATGGAGCGGGCAGGTGATGCGTCGGAAGCCGCCCGGCTGAAGAAGATGTGCGACGAGTTTATTGAGCAGTCAACGGCAATGCGTTTTAAGACGGATTATGTGCTTGACTATTATTTTGATGAAAAGGGGCGGATTGTCAATATTTCTTCACCGGCGGACATGGAGACGGTGGATGGCGCTCTTGCGGCGGTTGATATCCGCTTTTCAGGGGAGGCGCGTGCGCTTGATGTCATTGAGGGCGGTATTTATATCAAAAACGGAGGAAAAATCACACATTTGGGAATGGAGCGTAATGCTTCGGTATCGGAGTCTGCTTATAAGGAAGACATAAAGGTACTTTGGCAGACAGACGACCATGGCAGGGATATGACATTTTCATACGTGAATGATTTCAATAAGGAAGATTTAAGCTATGATATGGAGCTTATGGCTGATGTGCCGGACGGTAAACTCTTTTTTGCGGCAGACGGGGAGTTTACGGATATTGCGGAAGGCGGGGCATATACGCTTCGCGTGAATAATGCGAGCCTTGCGGTTGATGATGAGGAACTTTGTTATTTAAGCGCCGTGGTAGAGCTTGAGCCTACAGAAGAGGAACCTGAAATTCCCGGGGAGTCCGTTGACTTGCTTGGAATGAGCATGCAGGACATCCAGAAAATGGTCTATGAGGCGCTGGCTTCGGTCAGGAAATTTGATTATGAGTAAAAGGTGGTTAAACGCAGAATGGAAGCGGGCAGTCCGGATATTGCCCGCTATATTGGGAAGGGCAGTTTTGCTTGTGCTTGTCCTGGGACTGGCGGCAGGGGCGGCTGCTTTTTGTGTTACGGTGGCAAAAAGTACGCAGGAGGATACGCGGATGCGTGTCGGATATGTGGCGGCGGACAACGCAATGACGGATATGGCGGTTTCTTATGTGCAGGAGATGGAGTCTGTCAAGGCGCTTTGCAGTATGGAGCAGGTATCCGGGGAGGAAGGGCTTGCGCTTCTGCAAAAGGGAGAACTTGAGGCACTCGTCATGCTGCCAAAGAATGTGGTGGAGGATATTCTTTCTGGAAAAAATACGCCTGTGACCGTTTATCTGTCCGCCAGGAATGCTTTGGACGGCGGAGAATTTGGAGCGCTGAAAGGATCATTGTTTCAGGAACTTGCAAATGCTGCGGTAGGAATGCTTGAGGTGGCGCAGGCAGAGATTTATGCGGCGCCGTACCTTGTTGGCGGTTTACAGGATACAGACCAGGAGTTTATGCAGAGGATGTATGACGATATCAACCGCTTTAATCTTGGAGTGGCAGCGGGACGGGAAAATCTGTTTCGGACGAAGAGCGTTTCGTTGACGGAAAATGACACGTATGTCATTTATTACGGAAGCGCGCTGATGGCAGTATATATCCTGCTGGCAGGTCTTTTCTTTGGCGGATTTTTTTGCCATAGTCAGATGTGGCAGACAGTTTTGGACAAAAGGCTAGGCATTTCCCGCCTGTGGCAGGTGTTGTGCGGGTTCTTCGCGGGAATGCTGCCAATGCTGGTGACGGGGCTTTGGCCGTTTGTTTTTTTGCTGATACCGGTTGTAAGGATGCATTTGAACGTAGGGCTGTCGGCAGACGGGGTTGCGCTGCTGTTTTTTTTTACCATGTTTGGCGTGTTGTATTTTATGCTGATTTACAGAATATTCGGGGAGAAACGGAATGCGCTTTTGGCAATCGGCATATCGGCGCTGATACAGGCATATTTGTGTGGCTGTATGATACCGTCCGCGTTGCTGCCGGATCTGGCTTATCGAGTGGGAGCGTATCTTCCTGCCTCATTTTTGAAGTCGGCATTTACGGTGGTGCTTTCGGGTGATGCGCAGAAATTTCCGGCTGCGGCTTTGGGGCTTTTGGCTTGGTGCGCAGTGCTTTTGGTACTGAATGCCGGGCAGGCGTATCTTGTGCCGTTTTGGCATGGCTATTCGTTTGGGGTGACGGGGCGCAGAAAAAAAAGGACAGTTTATGTGCCGCATGTGGCATGGGTATTGTTGAAGCGGATGCTTTTTCGGAAGGGTGTTTTCATAAGTCTTTTGCTTATGGCAGCGGCATCTGTTTTGATTGCGCGGCTTGAGGTGCGGTCTGATACATCTTTTTTTGTTGCGGTGTTTGATGAAAGCGGGATGTATGGGGAGCAGCTTTTGACGCATGACGGGCTTGTGCGTTTTCTGATGTGCGGGAGTGCGGATGAGGTGGAACGGCTTGTGCAAAAAGATGAGGCGGAGTGTGGGTATGTTCTGCCAAAAACGCTGACAGAGGATATGGCGGCGGGGCGTGCAAACCGCACGGTTACAGTGTATGAGGATGTTGACAGCGTATGTGTGCCGATTGTGAACGAGGTTTTGTTTCAGGTACTTTTCAGGCAGGTGTCGCTTGCGTGGTATCAGGAATATTTGTCTGCATTTCAGATGGATTTTGGGGTGATTGAGGAGGCGGTTTCTGCTCAGGTTGCGGGAGGCAGGACGTTTGGGATAGAGCTTGTGCGTATCGGGGAAGATGCGGCGGCAGATTTAGACCCGGGGGATAAAGGAACGTATCCGATTGCGGCGGTGGTTGTTGTGGCAGTATTGTTGTGTGGTGTGCAGGGACTTTGGACTGCGATGGAGGATGGCAGGAAAGGGCGGTTTTATAAGCGTGGAAGGATAGGCCCCACGGTGCTTATGACGGTATTGCCGATGTTCGTTGCGGCGGTGGTTGGCGGGGGACTGCTGCTGTGGCTGCGGGCATAAAGACTGATGCGGCAGTAAAATAAAACACAAGAAAACCGATTGACATGATAGGAATTAGATGATATATATATTTAGGTAGAATACAAAAATGGGGGATTCATATGACCATATCAACAAAGGGGCGGTACGCCTTACGGATTATGTTGGACTTGGGCGCGCATATTGGAGAGACAGTCAAGCTTAGGGATATTGCGGCAAGACAGGAGATTTCCGAAAAATATATGGAGCAGATTATTGCGGTGCTCAATAAATCAGGCTATGTACGCAGTACGAGAGGGGCCCAGGGAGGCTATCAGCTTGTAAAACAGCCGAAAGAATATACGGTGGGCATGATTTTGCGGCTGACGGAGGGCTCCCTTGCACCGGTGGAGTGTCTGGCGGAGAATGCACTGCCCTGCGAGCGGAGCGGGCGGTGTGCCACGGTCGAGGTTTACAGGCGTATTTATGACGCGGTAAATGATGTGATTGATAATATCACCGTGCAGGACTTATTGGAGATTGAGAAGGGGAAGGCGTCGGACGATTATGTGATATAAACGGTTGACATATTGAAGAGGGTGGAGCCTTAAAGTAAAAGCTCCACCTTATATTTTGTCAGCCAGTAATTTACCTGAAGCAGATACGCCAAAAGCTGCGGTCCTGCCATAAGCTGTCCGTAGAACGGTCTGCCGTAGTCGGACGGGTGTTGGATAAACTCAAGCGTTTTGTCCATGCTGATAAGCTCCCGCAATGGGGAACGGGTATCGGAAAGCGTTTCAATAATCGCCGTGCGCAGAAGATTTTCATATGCCGGGTCATATGTTTTGGGATAAGGGCTTTTCTTCCGGTAGAGCACTTCTTTGGGGAGCAGTCCTTCGGCTGCGGCGCGCAGAAGCCCTTTCACAACGCCGTCCCTGCACTTCATATTCCAAGGCACGTTCCAAAGATATTCCACAATACGGTGATCCGCGAAGGGAACGCGTGCTTCAAGTCCTGCGTGCATACTGGTGCGGTCCATCCGGTCAAGAAGCGTCTGCATAAACCACCTGAGATTCAAATACGAAATTTCCCGTCTGCGCCGCTCGGTATCATCCTCTCCCTGTAGGAACGGCGTTTCGGAAACGGTTTTCTGATACGCGGCGCAGGCGTACTCCTCAAGGGGGAGCAGTTCCAAAACGGAATCCTTTAAAAGCATGGTGCGCGGTGCAAAGTCCATTGACCATGGGAAACAGTTTGCCTCAAAACATTCCTTCCTGTGGAACCACGGATATCCGCCGAAAATTTCATCAGCGCACTCTCCTGTTAAGGTCACTTTATGGTTTTTTGCCACCCGCTTGCAGAAGTACAGCATCGATGCTTCCACGTCCGCCATACACGGCAGATCCCTTGCGTCGACAGCCTCAAACAGGTAATCAAAAAGCTCTGCGTTTGTGCATTCCAAATATTGGTGGTTTGTGCGGCTGTAAGCAATCATCCTGTCAACCCACGGTTTATCCTGCGAGGGCTGAAAGCTGTTGGCACGGAAATTTTTGTCGTTGTCTTTAAAATCAAAGGAGTAGGTATCGAGCCGCCTGCCCTGCTTTTGCAGCTCGCTGCTGCACACTGCCGTTACGAGACTGCTGTCCACACCGCCGGACAGAAAGGTGCAGATAGGCACATCGGAGAGCATCTGCAGTTTGATGGAGTCCGTCACGAGATAGCGTGTCTTTTCCACGGTCTGTTCCCATGTGTCCGTGTGCGGTCTGCCTTCCAGCTTCCAGTACGGCTGCATGTGAAAACCAGAGCCGTAGTATTCCAAAAAATGTCCCGGCAGCAGTTCAGCTATATCTTTAAAAACGCCCTTTCCGTAGGTCTTTGCAGGGCCAAGACCAAACACCTCGCACAAGCCGTCGCGGTCAACCTGCGCCCTAAAGTCAGGAAAGCACAGGATGCCCTTTAGCTCGGAGGAGAAGATAAGTGTGTTTCTAAAATGGGTGAAAAACAGAGGCTTCACCCCAAGCCTGTCACGAAACAGATAAAGTCTGCGTTGTGTTTCGTCCCATATGCAAAACGCAAAAATGCCGTTTAGTTTTTTCACATAATCTGTGCCGTGAAGGAGCCAGCCCATAAGGATTACCTCAGTGTCGCATGAGGTTTCGAGGACAATCCCGTCGCGTTCGAGTTCTTTGCGCAGCGTGGGCATATTGTAGATTTCCCCGTTGTAGGCGATGGTGGCACGTCTGTTCCCAATCTGGCGCGTCATGGGCTGACTGCCCAGGCTTAAATCCAGAATGGAAAGGCGGGTATGGGAAAGCCCGCATGTTCTGTCAAGAAAAAGCCCGTCGCTGTCGGGTCCCCTGTGTTTTTGGCATTGGTTCATTTTCTGAAGTACACTGTACCACCTTGGGGATTCTTCGCGGAAGTTAATGTTAAAGCTGCAAAAACCTGCTATACCACACATGACATGATATCCTTTCCGAACATTATAGTTATGTTATCGTTTCTGCTATTTTTGGGACTGGTAATCCATCAGGATCGGCTGGTACTGTTTGTGCTCCAGCGCCAGTTCGAGGGTAGGAATTAAAAGCTGTGTGTGCGCCACGAGGGAATTTGGTTTTTTCTCGTAATTGTCCTGTCCGAACGGTACAAAATAGATGTTTTTACTGTTGCACAGTACGCCGATATTTTTTAAATTCATGCCAAGTCCGTCGTTGGTGGAAATGGAGATGACAAGCGGTTTGTTGTTTCGCATATGTGCCTTTGCAGCCATCAGTACAGGCGTATCGGTAATGCCGTTTGCAAGCTTTGCGGCAGTGTTTCCGGTGCAGGGAAGGATTGCGAGTATATCGAGGTAACCCTTTGGACCGATTGGCTCTGCGCCTTCGATGGAAACAATCGGTTCCCGTCCCGTAATTTCTTTTATTTTTGTGACATATGTGTCAGGTTTTCCGAAACGGCTCTGAATGTTCTGTGAGGCGTTTGAGAGGATTGGGTATACGTCCGCGCCCGCCGCAGTGAGTTTTTCAAGCTCCGTAAACATTTTTTCATAAGTACAGAATGAGCCGGTCAGTGCGATGCCGACTTTTTTTCCGCTTAAATTCATATCAATCATCATGCTCCTTTCTCAGTCTGCAAAAATTTCCCCGTTTATTTGGAAATGTGGTTTATGACATATTCCGAAAGCTGTTTTGCACAGCTTTTTCCGGCGTATTTTCCGGGAAGTCCGGGACAGTAACACAGGTTGATGCCAAGCTGCTTTGCCGCTTCATAGTCTGCACCCGTTCGGTTTGAGGCTATGTCGATAATCAGGCATTCTTTGGACGCGTGTTCGAGACAGCTGCGGTTTAAAATACAGGCAGGTACTGTGTTGAAAAGATATTCATAACGCCTTATTGCCTGCGGCAGTCTGGAAAGCGGCAGTGTGTGGAATCCGAGGGAGGATGCGAGTGCAAGTTCTGTCTCGCTTTCCGTGCATACCGTGACATAAGCACACATGCCTTTTAGGCGGTCCGCAATGATTTTTCCACAGCGCCCAAAGCCTGTCACCAGGCAGCTGCTTTTATGAAGCACGGTGCTTTTATGCAGGAGCGCTTCCAAAATAGCGCCTTCTGCGGTGGATACGGCATTCAGGATGCTCAAGGGTTCGTCATGCATAAAGTCGTGGCAATGGATTTCCCGCTCTTCGCAAACGGCGCGGAAGTTCTTTGGTATGACGCCCGCAAAAATGGTCTGGTTCCTGTGGATACAGCGCTGGAACTGTGCGACGGTAATTTCAAAATCGGTCGCTTCCTTTGCACAGTATATATGTTCGCCCTTGGAAAAAGGGATCCCGCACACAATGACACCTGAAGCGTCAATGCACTCGCGCAGGCTGTCGGTATCATGGATTTTTGACTTTAAGTGGCGGTTGTACGGAACCGTTACTGTATTGCAGCATATGACATGCCAGCCTTTCTGGGCAAAGCAGGGAGCCATATAAGCGGTCCGGCTGTCACCGCCGATGATTGCAATATCATATTGGGACATGGAAATCCGCCTCCTTGTTTAGAGAATTATTTTCCCTGTTGAAACTATATTCTAAAATATGATAAAATGAAAAAAATGTGCGTAATATTAGATGATATAGGGAATTTTGGGAGGTTTACGGTACCAATGAGGATGACGACACTTTGTTATATTGAAAAAGACGGAAAATACCTGATGCTGCACCGCGTCAAAAAGAAAAATGATATTAACCATGACAAATGGATTGGCGTGGGAGGCCACGGGGAGTATGGAGAAAGTCCCGAGGAGTGCCTTTTGCGCGAGGTGCGTGAGGAGACAGGGCTTTTGTTAACTTCTTATCGGTTCAGGGGGCTGATAACCTTTGTGAGCAATCAGTGTGAGCCGGAAATGATGTGTCTTTTTACGGCGGATGCGTTTGAGGGGGAGCTGACGGACAGGTGTAACGAGGGGGATTTGGAGTGGGTGGACAAAAAAAAGGTGCCTGCGCTTCCGACATGGGAGGGAGACCATCTGTTTCTGGAGCCGCTGTTGAACGGTGAGGAGCGTTTTTTTACGATTAAATGCGTTTATGAGGATGACAGACTGATAGAAAATAAAATTGCGTTTTATTAAGGATTGCGCCATGAAAGACAGCATGTTACAATAAACTTAGCAGCTAATATCATGCGGATATGTCGTAACAGTCCGCTGCTCGCGAGAATGAAACAGAGAAGTTTGCAGCCTTTGGTAAGAATGGAGGATTGATAGTATGTTTCAATTAGGAAAAAAGCAGACATTGATTGTAGTAAAAGAAGTAAATTTTGGTGTCTACCTTGCGGAGCAGCCCGACGCCGGCATGGACGACAGGGTTTTGCTTCCTAGAAAGCAGGTTCCGTTGGATTGCAAGATTGGAGATCAGATAGAGGTCTTTTTGTACAAAGACTCCAAGGATCGGATCATTGCGACGACGAATACGCCGAAAGTTATGATGGGCGAGGTCGGAAGGCTTCGGGTTTCGCAGATTACGGAAATCGGAGCGTTTCTCGACTGGGGGCTTGAGAAGGATATTCTGCTTCCGTACAAGGAGCAGACAGGCAAATTTAATGAGGGCGATGAAATTCTTGTCGCGGTTTATGTGGACAAGAGCAGCCGCCTCGCAGCAACAATGAATGTTTATAAATGCCTGAGGACGGACAGCAACTATAAAAAAGATGACACGGTCACGGGTACGGTCTATCAGATTAACGAACAGGTGGGCGCATATGTCGCGGTGGACGACTGTTTTTCCGCACTGATACCGAACAGGGAGCTTTTTGGGGACATCCAGGTAGGTGCCACAATTAAGGCGCGTGTTGTGGAGGTAAAGGCGGACGGAAAGCTTGACCTGAGCGTGCGCGAGAAAGCGTATCTCCAGATGGAAAAGGACGCGCATAAGATTATGGAAATCATGGAACGTTCAAACGGTATGCTGCCATTTACGGACAAGGCGTCGCCGGAACTGATTAAGAAAGAGACAGGCATGAGCAAGAACGAATTTAAGCGTGCTGTTGGAAAGCTTTTAAAAAACGGGGAAATCGTGATTAAAACGGACTGTATTGTGAAAAAAAGGTGAAAACCGGAAAACAAAACAGCCCCCGTGTTCAGGATTGAAAACGGGGGCTGTTTTGTTTTGCGCCGTATGGCGCGTGCTTACGGACAGACGAATCGCTAGACGCTGATATCAATATTTCCGCCAATCTCCGGATAAACGGAGCGCTCCATGGCGGCAGAGTCTAAAAGCTCGTTGAAAGAAGCACCCATTGTTTTGGCCATATCAAGTGACTTTGAAAGCATTGTGGTGCTGACATCGCTTAAGAGATTTGTCTGTGCGATATTCATGGAAAGTCCTGCTATATCCATAACAGCATCCTCCTTTGCAGGGAGATATCCCTATATAATATTTCGGCATGAAACAGGAAAAGCTTAGGGGCAAAGAGGGACAAAAATGTTTTGTGTATCTTGCATAAATTGATAAAATCAGTCTTGTCAGGAAAAAATATTGTATAATGCATAAAAAAATTGCGGTTTGCTATAGATTTATTTGTGTAAATATATTAAAATGAAAACAGATTGCAGGGAAACGGCGGAAACAATTTAACGAAATTTTGTTAAAATTGTATAGGCTATCATGCACTTTTATAAAAATAAGGAGTGTGACACATGATATCAAATCAGATAATGCAGAATACCATTGAAGGGATTAAGGCAATAGCCAGGGTAGAGCTTTTTGTGGCAGATATCGACGGAAAGCTTGTGGCTTCGACAAAGACCATAGGAAATACTTTTGAACATTCCGTACTTGAGTTTGTGAAATCGGCAGCGGACAGCCAGGAGCTGCAGGGCTGCCAGTTTTTTAAGATTTATGACGATCAGCAGTTAGAGTATGTACTGATTGCAAGTGATGCGGGAGAGAACGCATACATGGTGGGGAAAATGGCGGCGTTTCAGCTGCAGAACCTGATTGTAGCCTATAAGGAACGATTTGATAAGGATAATTTTATCAAAAATCTGCTTCTTGATAATCTGCTTTTGGTAGATATTTACAGCCGGTCCAAAAAGCTTCATATTCAGACGGACGTCAAGCGTGCCGTGCTGATTGTGGAGTCGCCAAACGG
>DKYC01000065.1:0-16810 GCA_002492295.1 Lachnospiraceae bacterium UBA7110 | reverse complement strand
GTCGATGAAAATAATGTGATTGTTGTAAAGGAAGTGGCGGATAACGAGTCAAACCGTGATATTGACAAATACGCGAGAGCCATTGAAGAGTGTCTTGTGAAGGAGGGCATTAAGGATGTGCATATCTCGTATGGAACGAACGTGAAGGAAATCAAGGAAGTGAGCCGTTCTTATAAGGAAGCGAAGATGGCGCTTGACGTCGGGAAAATTTTCTTTGCGGAACGGGATATTATCGCGTATAGTGAGCTTGGCATAGGAAGGCTGATTTACCAGCTCCCGATACCGCTTTGCAAAATGTTCATCAAGGAAATCTTTGGAGGAAAGAGCCCTGATGATTTTGACGAGGAAACGCTTACAACGATTAATAAATTTTTTGAAAATTCGCTTAATGTGTCCGAAACATCAAGGCAGTTATTTATCCACAGGAATACGCTGGTGTACCGTCTTGATAAGCTTCAAAAGGGTACGGGGCTTGATTTGCGGGTGTTTGAGGATGCCATTACGTTTAAAATCGCGCTGATGGTGGTGCGGTATATGAAGTATATGGAGAGCTTTGAGTACTGATAAGCCCAAGTAAGATGCAGCGAAGCGAAATCGGGTTTGTACGGCGGAGTAAAATTATAAGGGTGCTGGTTTTGAAAGGAGTATTGATAAAGGAATGAGAAGTACAATGAGAGGCCGTGCGGTTGCGGGGGACAGTGATACGGTCATTTTGATGGAACATGTAAGTAAGGCCTATACGGTGGGAGTGCCGGCATTAAATGATGTCAACCTGCATATAAATAAAGGAGAATTTGTATTTATTGTGGGAGACAGCGGTTCGGGGAAGTCCACTTTAATCAAGCTTTTGCTCAGGGAGCTTTTGCCCACTTCGGGAAAGGTTATCGTAAACGGGACGGATGTGGTGCGCCTAAAGCGCAGAAGCATTCCGAAATTCAGAAGGAGCCTTGGCGTGGTGTTTCAGGATTTCCGTCTGTTAAAGGATAGAAATGTGTATGAAAACGTTGCGTTCGCGCAGCGCATTATCCAAATGCCAAACCGTGAAATCCGCAAAAACGTCCCATCGATTTTATCAACTGTCGGACTTGCGGGAAAATATAAAGCAAGGCCAAAGCAGCTTTCGGGCGGTGAACAGCAGCGCGTGGCGCTTGCAAGGGCACTTGTGAATAAGCCGAAAATCCTGCTTGCCGACGAGCCGACGGGGAACCTGGATCCGAAAAATTCATGGGAAATCATGAATTTGCTTGAGAAGATAAACAATAATGGAACAACAGTTCTTGTAGTCACACACAACCGCGAGATTGTCAATGCGATGCAGAAGCGGGTTATCACTATGAAGAAAGGCATCATTGTAAGTGATGAGGAAAAGGGTGGCTATATCGATGAGGATTAATACACTGTTTTACTGCATCAAGCAGGGAATACGGAATATTTTTAAGAATAAATGGTTTACGCTTGCGTCGATTGCGACGATTTCAGCGTGTCTGTTTATGTTTGGACTGTTTTTTTCGATTCTTTCAAATTTCCAGCATATTGTGAAGAACGCGGAGGAGCGGTTTCCGGTAAGCGCGCTTTTGGAGGGCGGTCTGAGTGATGAGCGCGTGCAGGAAATTTCGGGGATGATTTCAAGGCGTTCGGAGGTGAAGGAAAGCATTTATGTCGATGCGGACGAAACATGGGAGCAGTTTGCACAGGAAATGAATTTCGGGGATGTGAGCATTTTTACGGAAAATCCGCTTGAGGAGTGCGCGCACTTTGATATTTATTTAACGGATGTGTCGCAGCAGTCCGCGCTTGTCGCATATTTGGAGTCAATTGAGGGCATTAGAAAAGTCAACCAGTCTGCACTTACGGCGCAGGCGCTTACGGGTGTGAATGCGATTGTAAGCTATGTGTCGGTGGGAATTATCGTGATTTTGTTTTTGGTTTCGATTTTCCTGATTAGTAATACCGTAACGATTGGGATTTCGGTGCGCAAGGAAGAGATACAGATTATGAAATATATCGGTGCAACGGACTTTTTTACGAGGGCGCCGTTTGTGATTGAGGGAATTATTATCGGGTTTATCGGTTCGCTCATTCCGTTGGTGGCAGTGTATTTTATTTACAATGAAGCAATGATGTACGTGGCGGGCAGGTTTCCGTTTTTGTCGCAGATTTTCGAGTTTCTGCCGGTGACGGCTGTGTTCTCGACACTTGTTCCGGTATGTATTGCAATCGGTGTGGGCATCGGATTTTTGGGAAGCTTTACGACGGTCAGAAAACATCTTAGTGTATAAAAGGCAAGCCGTGTCGGCGGTTTTATGATTGGGAAAGGCAAAGATTTATGCAGCTTAGGCATTACAATAAAAAGGGATGGAAAAGGGCAGTGCTTATGCTGGCAGTCGCGATTATTGCGGCTGCCTGCTTTGACAGCGCGTGTCCTTTTGTCAGTCAGGCGGATGAGGTGTCTGACTTAAAGCAGAGCATTGCGAAGAAGCAAAAAGAGATTGAGGAGACGCAGAGCCAGAGAAAACAGCTTGAGGGCGGGCTTACGGATGTGAAGCAGATTATCAGCAGTCTGGAGGAATCGAAAAGCAATCTTGCTTCTTATGTGAGTAAGCTGGATAAAGAGCTTACGGCGGCGCAGACAAGGATTACGGAACTGAACGACATGATTACCGAAAAGGAAAGTGAGATTATCCAAACGAAGGCGGAGCTTGACGAGGCGCTGGAACGGGAGGCTTCGCAGTATGATGCGATGAAGCTTCGGATTAAAAATATGTATGAGCGGGGAACGGATTTTTATTTTGAGGCCATCTTCAGTGCGGCATCGTTTGGGGATATGCTAAACCGTGCCGATTATGTGGAAAAAATAACGGAATCGGACCGGAAAATTCTGGATAATTTCAGGACGACAAGGGAATATGTCGAAGTCTGTAAGGCGCAGCTTGAGGAAGAGCAGGAGCTTTTGCAGGAAGCAAAGGAAAAAGTGGAGCAGGAGCAGGAGTCGCTGGAAACGCTGATTTCGGAAAAACAGACGGAAATTAACGCGTATGAGGCGGATATTAACGATAAGGAAGCGCTTCTTAAGGAATACGAAGCGGAGATTGCGGCAAGGAATGCGGAAATTAAGGCGCTTGAGGACGCGGTGAAGGCGGAACAGGCGGCGCTTGAGGCGGCATCGAATCCGAAACGCAGATATGACGGCGGCATGTTTGCATGGCCGGCGCCGTCCTACACGAGAATTTCCGATGACTACGGGAACAGAATGCATCCGATATTGGGTATTAACCGTTTTCACAATGGCGTGGATATGGCGGCACCGGGCGGATCGCCTATTCTTGCCGCGTATAACGGTACGGTTGTGGCGGCGGCGTACAGCTCGTCGATGGGCAACTATATTATGATTGACCATGGGGATAACCTGTTCACAATCTATATGCACGCTTCGGCGCTTTATGTGTCGAAGGGGGCGGAGGTTGTAAAGGGACAGAAAATCGCGGCGGTCGGAACGACGGGAAGGTCCACGGGGAACCATCTGCATTTCAGTGTGCGGTTAAACGGTAATTATGTCAGTCCGTGGGGTTATTTAAAATAATATATCAACATTTTATTAAATTATAAAAGAAGGGCATAAGAATGCAAAGTGAATGGAATAGCGGAATGAATCAGTATCCTCCATACAATGGCGGTGAAAATGGAAATGATAACGGCAAAAAGCAGTTTATCCTTGGTCTTATGATTGGGATTTTTGTGACGCTGCTGTTGTCGCTTCTGGTAACCGGTGCCGCTGGATTGGGCAGGGGAATCAGGCAGCTTAAGGATATCCGGGCGCACAAGGAGGGGGCTGCGGGCGGAAGCGTTACCGATGCGGATGTGGTGCGCAAGCTCGGTATTTTGGAGGAGACCATTCAGGAATATTTTTGGCAGGATGTCGATAGCAGGACGCTGGAGGAAGGGGTATACAGAGGAATTTTGGATTCCCTTGACGATCCGTACAGTGTTTACTATACGCAGGAAGAGCTGATTGCCCTGCAGGAACAGACGCAGGGAATTTATTACGGGATAGGGGCTTATATCAGTCAGGATTTGGAAACGGGATATGTACAGATCAGCAGAATTATTAAAAACACGCCGGCGGAGGAGAGCGACCTGATGCAGGGCGACTATATCTACGAGATTAACGGCGAAAGTATGTACGGCAAGGAGAGCTCCTATGTGGTCAGCAAGATTAAGGGTGAGGAAGGCACGTTTGTCACAATCACGGTGCTGCGCAGCGGTGAGTCCGATCCGCTTGACATCGAAGTGGAGCGCAGGCAGATTGAGAGCCCTACGGTAGAGTATGAGATGTATGATAACCATATGGCGTATATACAGATTACGGAGTTTGACGCAGTGACTTCCGGGCAGTTTGAGGAGGCGCTTAGCCAGGCAAGGGCGGAGGGAATGCAGGGGCTGATTATCGATTTGCGCAGCAATCCCGGCGGAAACCTTTCCACGGTATGCGAAATCGCAAGGATGCTGCTTCCGAAGGGACTGATTGTGTATACGGAGGATAAGTATGGGGAGCGGGAAGAGTACACCTGCAACGGGGAGAATGAAATTGATGTGCCGCTTGTGGTGCTTACGAATGGGTATAGCGCCAGCGCGTCAGAGATCCTTGCAGGCGCAATCAAAGATTACGGAATCGGAAAGCTTGTCGGTACAACAACTTATGGAAAGGGAATTGTGCAGAAAGTCATTAACCTTTCCGACGGTTCGGCAATGAAAATTACAGTTAGTACTTACTATACGCCAAACGGAAATAATATCCATCAGATTGGAATTGACCCTGACGTCGAAGTTGCGTTTGACGCACAGCAGTATCAGAATGGTGTCGATAACCAGCTTGAAACGGCAAAACAGGTGCTTGAAGGGATGATGCGCTAGAGCATAATTTCATAAAAGGAAGCATCGTATGTCAGGGCATTGCGGTTTTGATAGTCAAATAAAATATAGGCAGGAGCATTTAGCCGTGCTGCACATTCGGAGGGGTTTTCATGCCATACAGGGTATGAAAACCTTTCTATATGTGTCATTCTTAGAAGCTGTGCAGCTTTATATCCCTCGTAGTTTTTTAAAAATTGCGGATTTTGTGCTTCTGCCGAAAAAAATAAATGGAGCTTTTCCTTATCAAGGGCATTATCCGGGCAAAAGCAGGGTCTGCTCTTTAAATTTTCACGCAGATATAAATCGAATGTCAGAAGTTCGGTAAAAAGCGTACGCTTATTGCCTGCGACAGAACACGCGAAATCCAGCAGTATCTGATAGCGGTAGGTTCTGGACGGCGTGCTGGTAAAATACCCGTTTGTGCGGTAGTATCCGGCAAGCGTTTCGTACATTTGAAACGGCGAGGCAAATTCCTTAGCCAGTACGGGGAGAATGTGCATGAACTGACCGGAGTTATAGTACAGTTCGACCATTTCCTCAATGCCTTTTAACTTCATCACATCATCAAAAGAAAGCCATTTGGTGTACAGGACTTCGTAGGGCGGGGTTGAGGCATACACGATACCGTATTGCGATGCCTGCTGTTCCATAGGTGAGCCTTTTAGGACTTTTAGGAAACCCAGCTGCAGCTGATTGGGCGCCATCGCATACACATCATTAAAAGAATGGGCAAAGCTGCCGTAATCTTCGTAGGGAAGTCCGGCAATCAAGTCGAGATGCTGATGAATATTCTGAAACCCGCGAATTGCAGCAATAGTTTCGCGCAGACGGTCAAGGTTTGTGTGGCGGTTAATTGCTTTGAGCGTGGTTTCGTTGGTGGATTGTACACCGATTTCAAGCTGGACGAGCCCGGGGCGCATACTGCGAAGGACTGCAAGCTGTTCCTCAGTTATCAGGTCGGCGGCAATTTCAAAGTGGAAATTTGTGAAACCATTGTCATTTTCCCTGAGATAACGCCATATGGAAAGGGCATGCGTGCTATTGCAGTTAAATGTGCGGTCAATAAATTTAACCTGCGGAACATGATTATTCAGAAAGCAGTCCAGTTCTGACTTTACGGTACCGATATCACGCAGGCGCACTGTTTTGTCAATGGAAGAAAGACAGTAAGCACACTGGAACGGACAGCCGCGTTGGGATTCGTAGTAGAGTATGCGGTTGCTGAAAACGATACGTGAGTCGTTTTGGGTAAAGTCATAGAAAAAGGGAATTTGATTGATGTCGGTCAGAACGCGCGTTCCGGTAAATCCGTCAGGGGATACAATCCCTTTTATATCTGAGAGCGCGGGCACATGTTCCCAATAATGATGTAAAAGCTCCAAAAAGGTATCTTCCCCTTCCCCAATCATAATTCCGGTAATTTGCGGGAATTTTGAAATCAGGCTTTGGGCATGAAAGGAGACTTCAGGACCGCCAAGCCAAAGGTCCGTATCGGGCAGGAGTTTTGGAAGTTCCGCAAGCAAATCCTGTATGATGCGCCAATTCCATATATAGCAGGAAAAAGCAGCAATTTGCGGCTTTTTTTGATAAAGGTCTGCAAGGATGGTATCGGTCTGCTGGTTGATTGTATATTCGGCAACCGTAAGTTCACAGCCGTCCGGACGGTTGGGGTAATATTTGTCTGCATATGCTTTTAAGCTGTAAACGGCGGGATTGGAGTGGATATATTTGGCGTTAATGCCGATTAATAAGACTTTTGTGTTCATGATAATCCTCCCAAATAAATGCGTATATGATAACCTATCAAAAATCATATCAAATTTGGTTTGTATTGTATATATGAAATTGAATTACTGTATAGACAGGACTTAACATAGGGACGGATATGGAAATATAGTTGTATGAATTATGAATCTTATGATATAATACAGAAAATTGGAAAAGATTCCTATTTTGGAAAATAAATAGGATATGTGTCAGAAGGATATCGGATATATGTGCCAACACATTACGGAAAGGCTTCGGGTTTGTTTGCACAGGAACAGGAGAGAAGAAGATGAGAAGAGGGCGTTCTAAGTTTTTGGCAGGAATTCTTTCAACAGTACTTATTTTTTCTTCTGCAAACTATTTGGTGTATGCGGAAGAAGGGCATTATGCCGTAACTGCGTCAGAGCCGGCAACGGGGGATATTGTGGAAGCGGATTTGACGCAGGAAGAGACGACAGAAGGGGAATCGCTGGAGACAGAGTCAGACGGGGAAAAAGAAAAGGAAACGGTGGAAGAAGAAACATCTGAGCAGGGACTGTCAACGGAATCTGATACTGCAACGGAGTCGGCAGAAGAATCAATAGAAGATCCGATAGAAGAATCAATAGAGGAATCAATAGAAGAAACGGCGGAAATAGAATCATCGGAATTTGAAACGGAATCCGGGACGCAGGTGCCATCGGAATCGGAAACCGGAACGGAATCCGGGACGCAGGCAGAAACAGTGGAGCGATACCATAACGGGGGCGAAGAAATTCCGGCGAAAGGTTTTTTGGATGTCCGGATTGTAGCCGGCGCCGAGGTGAAAAAAGCGCAGGAATTTACGGTTGTGCTTACGGGAAAAACAAAAGAGCATAAAAAGACTGTTACGCTTTCCCCAGGGAGGACTGATGAACAGAGTGCTCCTGAAGTGTCGGCAGGCTTTCGGAAACTGGAGCCGGGTACATATAACTTACAGGTTTATGGCAGCGGGTACGCGACTTATAAGCAGACAGGCATTCAGCTGGAGAATAAGGGATACAGATTGCAGCTCTATGTCGGGAGGGCACCGGAAACGGGCAATGCGGATGCACCAAAGCCTGGTCTGATTGTTCAGGATAAATCGAATGATGCGGTAGCGGATGCGGTTGTAAATACAATCCGTAAAAAAGAATTTGATAAGGCATATGATTTCAACGGAGACGGCGTTGTGGATTTGTTGGACCTGGATTATTTCACAAAGTTTATCAGGGAAGAAAACGCGTCGGGAAGAAAGGCGGTTTTGGAATCTTTTACAGTGGTTTCCCCGGATGACATTGTTCCGTCAGTTGGGGAAAAAACCGAGGTTGTAAAAGGGGATTGGAAGTCAGTGCTGCAGGGAAAAGGCGCCATTGCATTCAAAACGGGGACAGGAGACAGGATTTCAACGGATTCCCCAGTGGAGTTTGTCTTTGACTTTTCAAAAGAACGTGCAGTTCCGATGGAAAGGATCCTGCTTGGCTCGCCGCAGACGAATGCGATTGAAGCCGGCGAGGTCATGATTGTATATGAATCGGGCGGAAAGGAGCAAAGCACCCTGGTTGCTTTTTCGGCGTCACGGATTGCTGCAAAAAATGCACAGGATAGCGATGACTGTTCCGTTTCATGCAGCCCGGACGGGACGGTGGAAATCCACCTTGACGGGCAGGTTGCCGTAAAACAGGTGACGTTTAAGGTTACAAAGACATCGGACGAAGACCTGAACCTTGCCGAGATTTCCAGTGTGGAATTTGTCAATGGCATGGAAGACAGGATTCCGGATCCTGTCGTTGATATTCCAACAAATGTCCAGGCAGAGGCGGGCAACAAATCTTTTACGTTAAGCTGGGAAAAACAAAGAAATGTTACGGCTTACGAAATTGAGATTACGGACGGTGAGACCACGGAATTTAGAAAAACAACCGCATATGTGGGAGTTGAAATTAAACAGTTTGCGAAAGATAAGCTGGTAAATAAAAAGGATTATGCCGTCCGCGTGCGTTCCCTGAACGGTGAATGGAAAAGCGCATTTTCGGATACTGTTACGGTTGTGCCAAAGGCAGATAAGGTACCGGACAGACCGGATAACGTATCCGTGACAGGCGGATACCGTAGTATCCAGGTGAGCTGGAAAGCCGTAAAAGATGCTGACAGCTATAATGTTTTCTATAAGGAAGATGGTGCCGGGGAATATACCAGGATTGCAGGTATTGAAAAAAACAGCTGCCAAATTGATAATTTAAAAGATGACACAAAATATGTGGTATATGTAACCGCAGTGAATGAATTGGGTGAAGGCGCCGCTTCGCTTACGGCATCTGATAAGACAGTCGGTGCGCTTACGGGGGTAGAACTTCCCGCATATAAGCTGATCAATACTTCCAACGGAGAAGGTGTATTGAGCAGCCATATAAAATCAGCGACAATCGGCGGAGGCGGTTCTATGGTGGACAGCCCGCTCGACAAGGATGAAAACAGCGCTTTGGGACTTTTTGATAATAATTATTATTCTCATGTATACCGGGAAGACTGGGATTATGGCGGAGCATATCCGGATAATGTGAAAGGCGTTACGGTTTCTTTGGACGATATTTACGATATCGGGATGATTACGTTTGCGGAGCCGGTCGATTTGGGTGCGTATTCTTATGTTACGGTACAGTATTGGGATGAGGGCGGCGCAAAACAAAGGGCTGCAAATGTATCCATTTTACAGAAAACCAGCGGCAGCAGAAAATATTATATGATTAAATTTAAGGAGCCGGTAAAAACCGCAAAGCTGCAGATAGGCGTAGGGCGGTACAACGGCGGGCTGCGCAAGGTAACGATTTCGGAAATCAGGCTTTACGGGTATGACAGTATTGAACAGGATATTCTGAACCTGTACAGTGATGATTTACATATTTCGCTAAAGGATGACGTGACGGAGAAAACGATACAGGAATTACAGAATCGGCTGGATACAAAGGATTCCGTAAGCGGAGAGTATCATCCGGAAAGAGAGCTTCTGCAAAAGGAGCTGGATACAGCAAAAAAACTTTTGGAAACAGGAGGCCTGGGTGGTGTATTACAGGTAAATCCGAATATAACACCGAAAAAGGACAGTCAGATTTCGGTAGGCGGATTGAATGCATGGCAGCCGTTAGGCGTGACGGCAGCAGCAGGAGAAGAACTGATTGTCTATGTAGGAAATACGGGAATGAAGGATGGCGCTTCGACGAACCTTCAGCTTGTATTTACACAATATCATTCGGAATCCGGTAAGTTTTTCGCAACGCAGAATCTGAAGATTGGAAGAAACGAGATTACGGTACCTAAGATTTCTTCTGTCGATGCGGAAAAAGGCGGTGCACTGTACGTACAGTATAATGGAAATAACGACAAGGACTGCTATGCAGTCAGAGTCAGCGGCGGTGTGCAATTCCCTGTTTTGAATTTATATCACGTGTCGGATAAACAGGAACGCGGAAAGAGAATTGCTGCCTATGTACAGGAGCTGAAGTCGTATGTGGATCAATTGGAGGCGCAGCATCGCAAACTGCATGATGGAAGCCAGAACGAAGCGGTAGCATACGGATATGATGCAAGACAGTGTATACTGAATACAACAGATATTCAGACGGATAAAATGATGTTCTCTATTCCGGCAAGCCAGGTGCTTGCGGGATTAGGCAGCAATCAGGAAGCAACGCTTGCCGACACGGTTCAGGCAATGGACGATATGCTTACGCTGTTCTATCAGCATAAAGGACTTACCGATTCTTTTGCGGAAAACACAGACAGCGAGGTAATCGCAAAGAATCATCTGCCGTACCAGTACCTTAATATTCGGTATATGAGAATGTTTTCAGGCGCATTTATGTATGCGTCAGGAAACCATATCGGTATTGAATGGCCTGAAACGAAAGGAATGATGGGCGGTGTTCCCGTTGTATCTACGGAAAAAGGAGAATATGTCAGCGGCAGATATTTTGGATGGGGAATTGCCCATGAAATCGGTCATGAAATTAATCAGTCCGCATATGTGCATGCGGAAGTGACCAATAATTATTTTGCGGTACTGGCACAGGCAAAAGACGCAAATAATACCGTGCGTTTCCAATATCCGAATGTGTTTCAGAAGGTAACTTCCCAAACGACAGGGTATTCTGACAATGTATTTACACAGCTTGGTATGTACTGGCAGCTTCATTTGGCATATGACAGGGATTATAATTTCAGGACTTACGATACTTATCAGGAAATTTTTGAGAAACGCTTCTTTGCGCGTGTGGACAGTTATGCGAGAAATACGGGGCTGGCACCAGCGCCAGACGGCGTGGCACTCACACTTGACGGTGACAGGGATCAAAATCTGATGCGGCTGGCAAGCGCGGCGGCACAGCGTGATTTGAGTGACTTCTTTATCCGATGGGGTATGACACCGGACCGTGCAACGCTGGCATATGTAAAACAGTTTGCGCCGGAGGAACGCGCGATATACTATGTGGATGATGAAGCCAGGGTATATGAAATGGAAAATGGCAGCAGCAGTGCGGTTACCGGAAAGAATGTTGTGGAGGCGAAGGCGGATGTTAAAGACAGTGAAGTGACATTACAGATGACTTTTACTGCCGATGCAGATGTACTGCAGGGTTATGAGATTACCCGTGTATTTATAGAGCAGGGAAAAGAGAGAAAAGAAGTCTGCGGATTTACGCAAAGCGGTATTTTTACGGATTATGTGGCATTTGCTGCAAACCGCACGGTTACGTATGAAGTGACGGCAATTGATAAGCTTATGAACCGCTCGGCGGTTTACAGGACAAATGCTGTAAAAATAGAAGGTGACGGCATTCAGGATAAATCCGCATGGACAATTGAAACCAATATGGTTTCTGCCGATGACAGCACCGAAGACGCAACCGAAGAAAAACCTTGCGAACCGATTACCGTGTCTGCGTCGGGGCGGATGATTGATAACAGCAGATTAACAACTTTTACGGGAAAGGCGGATGATGCGGATCCATACATTGTTCTGAAGCTCAACCGGAATACACAGGTGTCGGCTTTGCGCTATATGCTTTCAAAAGAAGGGCAAGGGATTACGGATTATAAAGTTGAAGTGAGTGAAGACGGCAGGACCTATACACAGGTGAAAACCGGAGCGTTCCGGTTAGAGAACAACAGTACGATTGTATATTTTGAAAACGGTACGGATCCGTGGGTATGTACCTATGATGCATCGTATGTAAGGATTACGGCAATTGGGCAGAAAGGAATAGAGCTGTCGGTTACCGAGCTGGATTTGTATGGACCTTCCGGGGATAATGTGGAATTCCTGTCTGCGCAGAACGGTCAGTCAGGAATCGGTCTGTTAGAGAACGACTACGTTTATGATTCCGGGACGAGCGCAAAGATACCTGCCGGTTCAATTGTATTTACCGGAACATATAAAGGAAATCCTGCCTATAATGTGGTAGTGCTTTATGATGAAAAGGGTAAGATTGTTGGAGGCGAGGACAAGAGCGGAAACCTGATAGCGCATCAGATTATCCTTGCGCCGGATCCGGGGAATGCGATGCTTGGCGAAACTTCGGAGGGAACATGGATTTACTGGATTGATCCGGATGCGGGTGTTTCGCAGACATCATTGCCTGACAAAGTACGGGCGGAATTGTACCGTGTGGATAATGCACTGACAAATGAAGGACAGAGAATGGTCAGCGACACAAAGTTCGTCACGCTGCCTGAAACGTTGCCCTCGATTCAAATCAACCAATGATGCGTCTGTGTATGGGAATGCATCAGAAAAAGAAAGGCAAAGGAGAATAGGAAATGATTAAAAAAATAATTCGGGGAACGGGGCTTTTGGCGCTTTGTCTTTTGACGGCTGTTATGCCTGTAAGGGCGGCAGACAATCCGGTTTCCCTGATAAAGGACGGTAAGGGAGTAAAAGTGGTACTGTCCAAAGAGGCGATTGATGATGAAGTTCATTCGCTGCATTTGAGTCTTGAGGTTGATGTAACAAAGGGAAATTTGGCGAAGGATGAGATTACTTTTGACTGGGCGGTTTCGGACGATGCATATAAAACACAATTCTGCGAGAAAAAAGACGGCAGCTTCATATTGGATATTTACACTTCCGCAAAAGAGGATATTTTTACCGCGGGAGACGACGGACTGACTTTGGGTGTTGTGAAATTATCTCCCGCAAAGGGAAGTGTTACGGCGAAGGTGGCAGTAGCGGGAAGTTTGGAAACGGTTAACGGCGTGCAGGAACTGAATCAGTCGGAAGGAAGTAAAACTGCATCGGTGGAAGTGACCGCGGGCAAAAGCAGCGGGGGGAAGAAACCTGGCGGCAGCAGTCATGGCAGTGGAAGTAGTAGCGGCAGTAGTAGCAATGGCGGCTCCAACAGTAATACGAATAGCAATCCGTCTGCGAAAAATAATAGTACCGTTACAAACAATCCGGCTGCGAATTTGGGGATAAATAATAATAACAGCATTGTACAGCCGGCACCGGACAATGGTACGGCACTGGATTCGGTGGAAAGTCAGAATAAAAAGGGACAGACTTTCAACGACAGTACTGCACCAAAAGAAAATTCGATTGAAAGTCAGACTGCAGCGCAGACTGAAATAACGGGTTTGGAAATACCCGAATTGGATGAAACGCAAACCCGGCAGGAGTCGTTGCCGGAAAGCGAGGATGTGTTGATGGCTGATGCCGATAACGGGAACGCGTCAGGGGAAAACCATTATATGCAGGGAGGAGCCGTAATGGAAACTTCAGGTATGGCAACAAGTGCAAAGGTGTTTTGGGGAATTGCCGTAATTGCGGTTGTTGCAGTAGGAGTCGGTGTTACAGTACGATTGATGAACAAAAAGAAAGACGAGCAGTAAACAGTAAAAAAGTATAGATTTCGGTCTATACTTTTTTATATGTAGGGCAGCAGTACCATGACAGTCTGTTTTTCTGATTGGTCAGGTTGATATGTAAAAGTTCCATAAAGCGCATAATAGCACCTCATTCCCGATTTGTAATGTAGTTCGCTGCAAACAGCCTTACCGGGGCAGGATTCGAACCTATTTCAAAAAAGCTGCGAAGATGCTATTTGAGCAATGCCGCCTGACGCAGAAGACGTTCTTTTATAAGGTTCAGGAATTCCTCGTTTCCTACGATTTTATCATTGGTCCCAAAGACAGCACTTCAATAAATAAGGCATTCATATGTGTCCGAATCCAGCTTTCGTGTGCTTTTTTCATAGTTGGCAAAATCTTTTTCCAAAAGCCGCGAATATGTCCGGGACTTTTTCGCATACGGTTTTAAGACACGGGACGAATTTGGCGGTTGGAGCGGCCGTACTCAATTTTCAGTGCAATAAGAATATTTAAAAAGAAAAATGAACCATTTGTCATTTTATTTCATATCTCAATATAAGATAAGAGAGTGGAGAAAACAGAATTTATGGCGATAGGGTATTTGACGGTGCAGGCGCGGACGGCACATGATGCTGTTCCGATAGCCGGCGTGTACATACGGATAGCGGATAACGCGGAAAATACGATTTATGAAATGATAACGGACGGGAACGGTGAGACATCAGCCGTTCCGTTAGAAACGATGGATAAAAGTTTTTCCCTAAATCAATTCTATACAGGTATACCGTATTTTAGTTACAGCGTCCTTGCACAAAAAGCGGGATTCAATACGATTTTGGTGCAGGATATTCCGATTCTTGACGGAGAGACGGCGATTCTGCCGATTGCGCTGATACCGATGCAGGAGCGGCAAACCAGCCCGGAGCAGACGGAAATTTATGTAGGAAAGCCTGCGGTTGCGATGCAAAAGACGCGTAACCAGGAAGGACCTGCAATGACCTCTTATTTGCCGCGCGTGCTCCGTCAGGTCGTGATTCCCAATCCGATTACCGTTCATTTGGGCGCTCCGGGTGCGTATGCTGCCAACGTACAGGTGTCGTTTCCCGATTATGTGAAAAACGTTGCCAGCAGTGAGATTTATTCCACTTGGCCGGATGCGGCTCTGCGTGCAAATATTTATGCGATTATTACATTTGCGCTGAACCGGATTTATACGGAGTGGTACAGGAACCGTGGATATAACTTTGATATTACCAATAGCACTGCCTATGACCAGTATTTTGTATACGGGCGTCCGATTTATGAGTCGATTAGTAAAATTGTGGATGAGATTTTTAACGAGTATGTCAGGAGGAGCGGACAGAATGCGCCGTATTTTACTTCCTTTTGCAACGGTACGACTACAACCTGCCAGGGATTGTCGCAGTGGGGAACTGTTTCTTTGGCAAACCGGAATTTTACGCCGCTGCAGATTCTGCGTTCCTATTATCCAAATGATGTCGAAATTGTGCAGACGGATACGATTACCGGCATTGTAACCTCTTATCCGGGCACTGCGCTGAGAGCCGGCAGCACCGGGCTTGATGTGCAGACTATTCAGACATACTTAAACAGAATCCGAAGAAACTATCCCGCAATTCCTGCGATTACGGACAATGCCGGCGTATTTGGCGACAGCACAAGGGCAGCAGTGACAGCCTTCCAAAGAATCTTTCATCTGACGGCGGACGGTATTGTCGGAAAAGCGACATGGTATAAAATCTCGAGCATTTATACCGCGGTCGCAAGGCTTGCCGAACTGGACAGTGAGGGTAATACGCTTGGAATCGGAACGGTTCCGCCATCCGCGGTGCTTCGGCAGGGTTCTACAGGGCAGGATGTCATTACCTTGCAGTATCTGCTGAATGTTATCGGTGAATATTATCCCGGCATTCCGGTGATTGCACAGGACGGGATTTTCGGCAGCGGAACAAGGCAGGCGGTGATTGCTTTTCAAAACGAAATGCGGCTTTCCCCGGACGGCATTGTGGGCACGCGCACGTGGAATGCATTGTATGATACCTATTTGGGAATTGGAGAAAATGTTTCCCCGCCGGGAAATGGCTCCTTTGCATATACGGTAAAAAGCGGAGATACCCTTTGGCTGCTTGCAAGGCGTTTCAATACGACCGTGGACGCGATTATGCGCCTAAACGGACTGACAAGCGACTTGCTGAATATCGGTCAGGTGCTGCAAATTCCGGGACGCGGTTAGAAAAATAAAAAAGTATAGAAAACCTCTATACTTTTTTATTTTTTGTGGTATACTAGAAAAGAATATATGTTTGCGAATATACATACGCATTTTTGTGATGGAATCATGTGCAGCGAACGATTTTATATGGCAGGAATGGAGGATTATATGGAACAGTTCAAGTTACATTCGGAATACCAGCCCACCGGCGACCAGCCGGAGGCAATCGCGGAGCTTGTCAGGGGGTTTCAGGAGGGCAACCAGTTCCAGACGCTTCTCGGGGTCACGGGTTCTGGCAAGACCTTTACCATGGCAAATATCATAGCGGCGCTGAATAAGCCCACCCTTGTCATAGCCCATAACAAGACCCTGGCGGGACAGCTTTACGGCGAGTTCAAGGAATTTTTCCCTGAGAATGCGGTGGAGTATTTTGTGTCCTACTATGATTATTACCAGCCGGAAGCCTATATTCCGTCCTCCGATACGTATATCGCAAAGGATTCCGCCGTGAATGATGAGATAGACAAGCTGCGCCTGTCTGCCACGGCGTCGCTGACTGAGCGGCGGGATGTCGTGGTGGTGGCGAGTGTTTCCTGTATCTATGGTCTGGGAAGTCCGGATGAGTACCAGGGAATGATGCTCTCCCTGCGTCCGGGCATGGAAAAGGACAGGGACGAGGTGATTCATGCGCTGATTGATATGCAGTACGAACGAAATGATGTGGATTTGGACAGGGGACGGTTCCGTGTGCACGGTGATGTTGTGGACATTCATCCGGCGCAGGGCGGGGAATGCCTGATACGTGTGGAGTTTTTTGGGGACGAGATTGACCGCATCGCCGAGATTGACCCGGTTACGAACAAGGTCACTGCCACGCTTGGGCACACGACAATTTTTCCGGCATCGCATTATGTTGTTGCGCCAGAACGGATTGCCAAGGCATGCGAGGTGATTGAGGCGGAGATGAAGGAGAGGGTCCGCTATTTTAAGAGTGAGGACAAGCTGCTGGAGGCGCAGCGGATTGCGGAGCGGACGAAT